>CAIRMR010000223.1 GCA_903879715.1 uncultured Bacteroidales bacterium | reverse complement strand
TTCACAGATAATTATTTATCATTTTTAATTGAAATTAATTGAAAAACTGCTTAAAGCAGTTTGAAATCTGTGTAATCCGTGTAATCTGTGGCAAAAACGCATTTTGATCAGACTGATTAGTTACAAATTAGTATTTAAAAACGCACGAAAAACTTTGCACATGCAGATGATTATTAGTGAATCTGGTGTGGATTGAGTTACCGGTAATAAGCAACAGGGTAAAAAAGGCATTAGGGTTTCATCGAAATAAAGTGTTTTTCTGAAAATCTAACTTAGAAAATCTTTTTCCTGATACCTGAATCTCACTATGAAGCAAATAGCGAAAGTATACAACCTTTAAAAATCCAAATTATATCCTGAAATATTTCCTGATCATTTTCTTAAGCGAATCCCGGTTGAACGGTTTCAAAATATATTCATTACACCCTGCCTCCAATGCCATATTGTGGTCACCGGCTTTTTCGAAAGCGGTTTGCGCTATGATGATCACGTTAGTATTAAACTGGCGTATGAATTGTGTAGCTTCGTACCCATCCATCAAAGGCATCTTGAAATCCATCAGTACCAAATCAATATCAGGATTTTCCCGGCAGGCTTCCACTGCTTCTATGCCTGTTCTTGCCACTAAAATTTCCTTACTGAATATTTTTAGTGCTATCGAAATCAGCATTTCTGAGGCTTCGTCGTCGTCAGCAATCAGTATTTTTAGTTTTTCAGGTGCAGAATTCTGATAATTGTCGGGTTGAGGCAAAGACAGAGTTGCTTTCGGATTAACTTCAACGTGGCAGGGAAGTGTGAAATAAAATATTGAGCCTGTATTTACTTCACTTTCAGCCCAGATTTTACCGCCGTTTTTTGTGATGAAATCCTTGCAAAGTATCAACCCCAGGCCGGAGGTAGGTTCGCCAGCTGTACCAATGCGTCCGATGTTCTCATCCAGTTTGAAGAGCTTTGAACGCATTGTGTCGCTCATTCCCATCCCTGAATCTTTAACAGCTATTTCAACCATATTGTCGGATGCCGGTTTTGCAGTAATGCTGATTTTTCCTCCTTTAGGGGTAAATTTTACTGCGTTTGAGACCAGGTTGCGTATGGTTGAGCCAATCATATTGGTATCAGCAAAAACCATTAAATCATCAGCTATATTTATATCGATTTCAATTCCTTTAATTTTGGAAGTCTCCTGTACTAATTTCAGGTTTTCAAAAAACAGGTCTTTCAATAAAAACTGTTTGGGAACGAAACTGGTGAATCCTCGTTGGGAACCCGACCAGACTAAAAGATTTTCGAGCAGGCTATATAGCCCGGTAGCGGAGGTTCTCATAGCCTGTGCCATCTTTTTAATATCTTCAGGTTTGAATTCCGACAAGTCTTCGACCAAAATTTGCGTAAAACCAAGGAGTGTATTAAACGGACTGCGTAGGTCATGGGCAATAATGGCAAAGAATTTGTCTTTTTCTGCATTCACCTTCTGAAGTTCTTCGTTTTTTGCCTGGAGTACAAACTCAGCATGTTTTCGTTCGTTTATATCCTGGCATTGGCCTATGAAACCAAGGAATTCACCTGTGCTGGAATAGCGCGGGCTGCTGTTATCCTGAATCCAACGGTATTCACCGGTGTTGTGCAGCAATCGGTATTCAATACTGAATTTTTCCCTGCGAAGGAATGACTCCTGGTAAATATCTATGCGGTGTTGCCGGTCGTCAGGATGTAAGCCATTTATAAATCCGATTTCACACTCTTGTTCAAATGTCTGACCTCTGAAATTGAGCCATACGCTGTTGAAATAGTTACAAAAAGTATCCGTACCGGAAGCCCATATCAATGTTTGCCCTGAATCGGTCAGGGTCCTGTAATTCTGCTCACTTTCCCGTAAGGCTTGTTCTGACTTACGATGTTCTTCTTTGCTTTTGGCCTCGTCGAGAGCCCTTTTCAATGCGAATGGAAGCCGCCTTAACCTATCCTTTATTACATAATCAACAGCTCCTGATTTGATGAGCTCGATGATTGTTTCTTCCCCTATAACGCCTGAAACGCAGATAAAAGGAACATCCGGGCATATCTGTGTGCTTCGCTGAAGTGCTTTGAACCCATCGAAACCAGGTAATTTGAAACCAGCCAGGATGATATCGAATTTAGTATTGCGCAAGGCTGACACAAAATCATTTTCCGAATCAACCCTGGTAATAGTATACTTATATCCTGCCGTGGTTAGTTGATTACAGATTAGATTAAAATCTGATATGGAACCTTCAAGTGACAATACATTCAATAGCTTGTCAGCGTTCATTTTATTGTATTTTGTATATCGTAGAAAGAATTATTCATAATACGGATCAATGGATTTCAGGTAAGAAGTTCCATGTTTAATGCCAGGTTTTGGATGCATTGGATTGAACTTGAAACATATGGAACCTGGATTATTTTAAATTTCAAAGCGGATTTGTATTAAGCTGCCTGGCTTTAAACATAAAGTCCTTGTAATACATAACGTAAAGAGAAGTGCTATGTTTTATGCTCCTCAACATTTCCTACAACATTCCCGGATTTAATAATTTTCTCCTTTCTGGCAGGATTGATATAATTCTGAAATTTAAGAGTTCATGTGGTTATATTGATAATTCTCCACTACTTATATTTTAATAATTGGATATCCTGGAAACGCTAATAATATAATCCTGAAAATTTGAATTGCGATAACTAGTCAGCCTCCTTAATTAACATTTTAGCCACAGAATACCTTCGGTGAGAACGCTTTGTTATTTGCTTCGCTCATGAGATCGCTTCGCTAAGTTCGCTTAGTTACGCAGATTACACAGATTTGAAAAGTACAAGGCAGTTTTTTAAGTGAAATTTGCACATGTTAGTGAATATTTGTCTGCGAAATCAGTGAAATCTGTGGCATATGTTTGTTTCTCAATATTTTGTATGAAGTAAATGGATATAAAATCTCTTATCAATAATCCGAATTTTACAATTATTTCTTCTTCTTTTCGATGATGCGGAGAACTTCTTTTACTAACAATGGAAAGGATGGTTCCGTCATATTATGACCATAACCGCCCAACTCAATAAGCCGGGTTTGATTATGCCCGGCAATTTTCATCATCCGAGCCAGGTAAGCATTTTCTTCGTAACGACCCAATAGTTCCATTTCCCTGTCGCCGGTAATCAAGAGTAAAGGCGGCGCATCAGCACGAACATGATAAAGAGGAGCCAGGTCGTCAATTACAGGTTGAGTTTCGGCAATTCCCCTTTCTTTTCGCACCGTGAAATGTGTAATAGCCTGACCACTTAGCGGAATCAGCCCGGCAATCCTGTTTGCGTCTATTTCATATTTATTCAGCCATTTCTTATCCAGGCCAACCATAAGCGAAAGATACCCCCCTGCTGAATGACCGGATACAAATACCAGAATTGAATCGCCGCCAAAATTCTTTATATTCTGAAAAACCCAGGCTACAGCTGCCGCAGCATCATCAATATACCCGGGAGCTTTAACCTTTGGATACAAACGATAATTAACGCCTACGACGCACATGCCTTTTTCTTTCAGCGCCTGTGGAATTTCTTTATTTCCTGCGGTTAATCCGCCGCCATGAAACCAGATAATGGTGGCAAATCCTTTCACCTTTTCAGGGTAATAAATATCCAGGACGCAGCGCTCGTTTATATATTGATCCGATTTATTGATGGAATCCGAGTAATACGGGATATTTAGCCTGGTGATATATTCCTGTTTTTGGGCAAAAACCAGGATTCCGGCACAAATTAATACAGCTGAAAGCAAATTCTTCTTCATACAAGTGTTTTTTTTGGTGACACGAATGTACTGAATTTTACCTCATTTTTGGCGCGCGTATTAATTTCGGAAGTGTGGGGTACAATTTATTTAACCGGATTTTATTGTTTTAAAAATGGCTGAAACCTTGCAATATATTGCAGCAGCTTGAGCTTCTATGAATTTTAACCGCAAAGGACGCTGAGGTTTTCACAAAGAACACCAAGCTTGGTTTGATCTGAAAAACTTTGCTCTCCTTTACGGGATTTTTGCTCTCTTTGCGTTTTAAAAAAACGTCAAAATTTACTTTGTGAAGCTACTGCCATCTATTACAAACGAGCCAGCCAGGGACAGCGGGGGAGCTAAGGCTGCGGGCGGTTGCAGAGGATTTATTTATTTACGGTTTCCACGCGAAAGGATTAACGTTGTAGAACAAATATTTTGTGCGATAGTGGAGATTATTATTTATGCAACAAATGTTCCTGTTTTACTCTGATTGCCAAATGCACATATTTTTTTGTCAGGGGCTCAACTTTTATGGTACAAACTCTTTGAAAATCTCATTTATTTTCCCGCTCCAATTCTTTCTCCCATCTTAACCGTAGTTTCATAGCCCTTTGCTGTATTGATCAATAAATCCTCATCAATATGGATTTTACTTTTTTCGAACAGCAGTACTACCGTTGAGCCTCCAAATTTAAAGTAGCCTTTCTCTTCGCCTTTATTTACAAAACTTCCTTTAAAAGTTTGTTCAATGCTTCCTACCATGGTGGCACCAACTTCGGCCATAACCACATCGCCAAACAAAGGATTTGAAAGGATTGTATATTCCCGTTTGTTCAGACAGAATATTTCAGCCTTTTTACGCAAAGCATAGGGGTTGACTGAATAATAGTCACCATCAATTTTTTTGTTCGGAGATAGTTTTCCACTGACAGGAAAATGAAAACGGTGGTAGTCCATCGGGGCCAGCCGGATAATAAGCAGGGCGCCATCCTGGTACTTTTGTGCAAGATCAGGATTATCCAAAAAGGAGGATACGTTAAAGCGATATCCTTTTATGATAAAAGAGGAGTTGCTGATATCGGCATAAGCCAGAATTTTCCCATCGGCAGGTGATACAACACTAATAGAACTGGTATCAAGCGGACGTGCATCAGCCTTTAGTTTCCGGGTAAAAAAAGCATTGAAATTGTTGAACTCCTGTTCCCGTGCAACGCTCATATCAATATCAAAATCTTCAATAAAGGGATGTATCTTTTTCGCGGAGGAATTGCGATCCATCATAGTCCCATAGATGGATGAAACCAGCTTTCTTTTCGCCAATGCCCACAAGGTTGCTTCTCCAACCGGATTATAATACAACCATATCAACCACTTTTCGCCAGCCACTTTTTCGGTCTTCAGTTGCCCGCTTTCTCTTTCATAATATTGAATGGGATACTGAGGCGGTAGTGGATAAAAGGTCAGGCTGATAAGTATCGCAAGAAACAACAAAATGATGCCCCACCTCTTTTTAGTTTTTGTTATTTGCATGTTTGCTTTGTTTGCCTTGAGTAGCAAATATAATACAATGTCCTGTATTTTAACCTATTTTCCATTAATCCTTTGCTGGCGCGCGACTCCCGACGCGTGACAGCGTATTTTGTGTGACCAACCTTCCCGCTTACGCGACAATTCCACTCTAATCCTTTCAACCATTGCGCCTTTCAACCATTGCGACGGTCACACAAGGCACTTCATTTTCAGATATTTTGTATTTTCCGGACATAGTGGCGCAAAATAATATGAATAATTATAGAGAGGTAAATGTTACCGGCACGCGTCGGGAGATGCTTGTCAGCGTAGCGGAGGATTGGTTTTGGCAACCTGTTGTAAGGGAAAGCAATACAGTAAAACAAATGTAACTGAAGCGTTTTGGTTGAACTGTTTTCATTTGATTAGATATTGGTATTTCTTTTTAAGAAGTAATAAGTGCTGCTTAATCTTTACCCTTTATGGCTTTGGCTATAAATTCAGCTATAATCTTTGCCCCGTTCTCATTGGGATGAATTCCATCCGGAAAATTTTCAGGTAGGCTGGACATGTGTGTGTATAAATCAATAACAGGTAGTTTGTTTATTTCGGCTATTTTTTTAATTGCTGGTATTACACATGCTCTTAATGACGAATCCCCGTCATTCCAGTTAAAAGCATTTGTTTTAGAAATAGGAGTTGGCAAGCATAAATAAATTTGGGGTTTGCCTGGTATAATCCTGAATGTATCTATCAAAGCCTGGTAATCTCTGCTGAAATCCCCGGCATTCCAGTTCGTTCCTGCTTTACCATCCATTCTTGGTCTGACATCATTTGTCCCTAATTTTAAAATTATAATATCAGGATTCAACGCAAATACATTAGAAAATTGATTGCAAGTCCAATAAGGAACATCCCCTTGCTTTTGTGCAGTTGCACCACTACGACCAAAGTTTAAGACTGAAAAGCCAGTACCCAATATACTATCGAGTATGACAGGGAAAGCTGTTTTGCTCTGATTAGCCAAACCATATCCTTCGGTAATACTATTACCAACACATGCGACTTTTATTTCCTTCGTAGAAAAGGAAACAAATAACAGAAGCATTAATGACAAACAAAAAAATCCTTTCTTTTTCATAATACAAAGTTTTAGGTGGCGGGTAATTCCTGATGACTATAAGTAGCTTATGCTACGAAAGTTACGATAATTTTCGGGGAAAAACAAATATATGATTTACCCCGATATCAAGCCATTGCAGTCGAATATGCAACTCGAAGTAGTCTATTATAGGATAGAAAATATAAGGGCTCAAACCGTAAGGTCAGGTTTTTGAGGGCAGTTGCCGGGTGTTCTCTCCTTCGCGCTGCTTCGTCGGGATAAACTTCTCCTCCAGGCAGCTGGTCTGAAATACAAAAAGCCGGAACTCCTTCGGAATTCCGGCTTTTTTTGTGTGTCGGGCATGGTCATAACCTATAGGGTGCAAGTCCCGAATGAGTGTTGCAGTACATATCATTAGCTAAGAGCAAGGGTGTCGTGGGTGACTGCGAATCTGAAAGAAGCTGGCGGCAAATATTCGAGCC
>CAIRMR010000222.1 GCA_903879715.1 uncultured Bacteroidales bacterium | reverse complement strand
CGGGAGAAGGAATGGTAAAAGAAAACACGGATCCTGTATTTTTTGTTGATTCAACCCATAATTCACCGCCCTGTTTTTCGACAAATTCCTTGCATAACAATAATCCCAGTCCTGTACTAAGTTCACCATTTGTTCCCGGGCGTTTTGTATCGACATCCATACGGAAAATATTTTTCTGCATTGCGGCATCCATTCCAATGCCAGTATCTTTAACTGATAACAGTATCGTGCTGTTTGTTGACGATACGCTTGAAATAGTTACGTTTCCGCCCTCAGGAGTGAATTTTACAGCATTTGAAACCAGGTTGCGGATTACAGTCTGAAGCATATTGGTATCGGCAAATACTTCAGGATTACCTTGTATATCGGTTATAATCCGGATCTGTTTTCCATGTGCAGTATCAGCAGCTGTTTTTATACATTGAGCTACTACATGCTCTAAATCAAGAATTTCGGGATTGAAATCGGTAAGGCCACGTTCCATCTGCGACCATTGGAGCAGGTTTTCGAGCAGATTAAACGTATTGCGCGCATGATCACTCAGTTCGTTAGTCAATTCTTCCCTGACCTCCTGAGGGAGTAGCTGATTTTTGTCGGCCAGCATTTGAGTTAAACCCATAAAACTGCCTAAAGGGCCACGAAGATCGTGAGCTATGATGGAAAAGAACTTGTCTTTGGTTACAAAGAGTTCCTGTAGTTCCCTGCTTTGCCGGTGAAGTTTAAGATGTGTATGTACCCTTGCCAGCACTTCTTCGGCCTGAAAAGGTTTATTGATATAATCCACACCACCGGCCTTTAATGCTTTTACAATATTATCAGTATCGTTAAGCGCACTGATAAAAATAACAGGGATTTCATTTAAAGAAGGGATTAGTTTCAACTTTTGAAAAGTTTCATATCCATCCATTTCCGGCATCATAATATCAAGAAGGATCAAATCAGGGGTTTCCTTTTCTGAGACCTGTATGGCTTGCTTCCCACTGGAAACCTGGCGCACATTATAGCCTTCGTTCATAAGTATTTCACCTAATAACTGTAGGTTGGCAGGCACATCGTCTACGAGAAGAATAGTAGAAATATCCAAAGCTGATTTAGTGTTAGTTTTCATTTTTTGTATCCTTTTTACTTAAAATTTGTTGAAAGTAATCTAAATTGAAATTGCTGGCCTGCAATACCAGATGTTGCTTAAGTTTCGGTATATTAATTTTACCAATCAGTTCGTTTAAGCGTTGGAAATCGGCAATTTCAACGGCAAGCTTCATTTGATATACGAGGTGCTTAGGAAGCTTTGCCATATCCGCAACGATTGACACGGCATTATATGGTAATCCAGGCGAAGAATCAGTTTTATTAAGTTCTTCATACAAGTATTCAATGCCGAGAACCTCTGCTATGGTGTGTAATAATTCACTTTCGCGGAATGGTTTACGGATGTATCCCTGGAAATTAAAACCGGAATTATTTTTCCAATCCACTTCGAATGAACTGGCCGTTAGTGCGATAAAAGGCGTCAGTTTTCCTTTTTCGGTAGCTTTAATACAACGGGTTGCCTCATAGCCATCCATCAGCGGCATGCGGATATCCATTAAAACCAGGTGTGGGCTCCAGCTTTCGAACTTAGCTATTGCTTCTTCACCGCCAGATGCTTCATTGGTTTCGAAGCCCGCCCAGTGGAGGAAATCGACAGCTACTCTCAGGTTTTCCTTTTTATCGTCAACCACCAGTACCCTGTATTTATCCTTTGTGTTATCAATGCCTATAACCCTTTTGGAAATAAGATCTTCACCCGCTTGCTGTTTACCTTCTTTTATTTCAACGCGAATGGTAAATACCGAGCCTTCTCCTTCTTTGCTTTCAACCGTAATGTTGCCACCCATCAGAATGGCCTGTTCGCGGCTCAGTGCAAGTCCTAATCCGGTTCCATTGCTTTGCTTAATCCCTTCGCTGGCCTGTTCAAATTGCCTGAATAGCTTTCCTATTTCATGTTCTGAAATACCGGTTCCTGAATCCTGGACTTCAATAACCAGGATGGTTTTCATCTCATCGGTCTGATCGATTAGTGCCCGTACGGAAATTCTGCCTTTACTGGTGAATTTCAGGGCATTCCCGATCAGGTTGATTAGTATCTGGCGTAATTTGTTGTCGTCGACAAGGATGTATTGAGGCAGATTGTCAGCGATTTCGAAAGTGAGCTGAAGCTGTCTGGATTGTGCCTGTTGGCTGAACATCATACGGATATCGGCAAGCAGCGAATACAAATCGATATTTACCATATTTATATTTCCATAGCCTGCTTCTATTTTCGATAATTCAAGGATGTCGTTCAGGAGTTTAAGCAAATGTTCGCCCGAACGATGAATAGAAACCGAATACTCGTTTTGCCGATCGGTTAAGTGTTCACGGTTCAACAATTGCGAAAAACCGATAATCGCGTTGAGCGGCGTGCGGATTTCGTGCGACATATTGGCCAGAAAAAGACTCTTTGCCTTATTGGCAGCATCGGCTTCGTTTCTGGCTTTTGAAAGAGCTTCCTGAGCTTGTTTCTGGTCCGTAATATCCCAATTGGTGCCAACCATATTCAGTGCTTTGCCTGTTTCATCGCGTTTTACTATGGCTGTCGCTTTAATGGAGTGAACCGTCTTATCCGGCCAAATCACGCGGAACTCAGTATAAAACTCTTTTTCACCACGGATAGCCGTTTGAACTTCCAAATCACCCCTTTCAATATCATCGGGATGAAGCCCTGCCCGCCAGGTTTCATAGACTCCGCCGAAATCACCTTTTTTAATACCATAAAGCGCATACATCTGTTCGTCCCACAGCATGGTATTGTTAACAATATCGTACTCCCAAATGCCAACGCCACCTGCAAGAGTGGCTAATGCAAGACGGGTAGATAAATGCTTCAATTTTTCCTCGGCATTTTTACGGGCAGTAATGTCGGTTAATGAGGTAACCCGGACATTTTTTCCTTTGTATTGCATCATACGGCCAAGCAAAACGCAGGGGAAGGTGCTGCCGTCTTTTCGTAATGCCATCGCTTCGTAGGGTTCCTGGTGGCCGGAAATCATATTATTCATGACCATTTCCCGATCTTCGGGCACAATCCAGTCGGTTCCGTACCGGGTTAAAGCTTCTTCTGTAGAATAACCAAACATCAGTTCTGCGGCCAGGTTTTGCTCAATGCAAACGCCTTTTTCAGAGATGAAGATGGATTCGAAAGAGGCTTCAGATAATCCCCGGTATTTTTCGCTGATCTCTTCAAGATTGGCCTTTATGGCTTTACGTTCGGAAATGTCGCGATAATTCAGCAATACCCCATTGATGGCCGTATTGTTCAACTGGTTGGAAGCGGTAAGTTCAATGGGTTTATACGTTCCGTCTTTGCACTGGTACCTGAATTCGATGGTTTTCACCGAATTTTCTTTAGCAAGCAGCGAAATGAAGACGTTTTGAACCTTCGGAATATCGTCGGGATGGATGGTTGCGAAACCACTGGTACCTATGCGTTCTTCGGGTAACCACCCGAAAAACTTTTCGATATTTGCACTTTTATAGGTCATCAGTCCATTGGCATCCATAATGCCGATCACGTCCGAAATATTGGATATCATAGCGCTGTACCTCGCTTCACTATTCCGCAATAATTCCCCGGCAAGTTTGCGTTCTGAGATGTCGCGGAAACTCACCATTAACCCATTGATTAACGGATCGTTCAACAGGTTGGAAATAGTAAGTTCGATGGGTTTGTATGTTCCGTCCTTGCATTTGTACCTGAATTCCAGTGTTTTCACTGAGCGATCTTCGCCAAGCACCGAATAGAAGACTTTTAGAGCATATTCCATGTCGTCGGGATGGATAAATGAAAAAGCGCTCTTGCCGGCCGTATCCTCAGGGAGCCATCCGAAATACTTTTTCATATTCGGGCTTTCATATTTCTTAAAGCCGTCGGCATCCATAATAGCGATAATGTCCGAAATATTAGCTATCATGGAACTGTACCTGGCCTCACTATCCTGCAATTGTTGCTGTGCCTGCTTGCTTTCGGTGATGTCGGTAATAAATCCGGTCCAGAGTACCGAGCCATCCGCCCCGGCTCGAGGCAACGCATTTCCAAAGACCGTCCGGATGGTGCCATCGTCAAATTTCGTCCGGTATTCGTGCTGCCAGGGAGTTAATTCATTGGCTGAGACCTGAATGGAATTAACCACTTTGTCGTGATCATCGGGGTGAATATTTGCAAATACCTTGCCTGCATCTTCACGAACCTCTTCGGGGGTAACATGGTAGATCTGCCTGATGGCTTCGCTGGCATAGGGAAAACAGGAACTGCCATCGGGGCGCAGGCGGTATTGATACACAACACCAGGCACCAGGCCGGCAATTTCTTCGAGGCGATCCCGTTGATTGGAAATCAACTTATTGGCAAGGGTTAATTCATCTGCTCGTTTTATTTTCTCTTCGTTTTGAAACTGCAGCTCGATATTGGCCAGGTTTAATTCGATTGCCCGGTTAGTTTTCTCCTGATTTTGGAAGGCAAGCTCTTTATTGGCAGCAAATAATTCTGCAGACCTTTTTGCTTTCTCATCATTTTGAAAGGCAAGCTCTTTATTAGCAAGGACTAATTCGCCAGCCCTTTTTTCTTTTTCGTCGTTCTGAAAGAACAGTTCCTTGTTTGCAATGACCAACTCTGCTGCCCGTTTTTCTTTTTCTTTGTTTTGATAGAGCAGCTCTTTATTGGCAATAAGTAATTCTTCTGCCCGCTTTGCTTTTTCCATGATTTCATAGGAAAGTTCTTCGCCAGTCGCTTCAAGCAACATTTGCAGTTCGATCTGATGCACTTCCAACTCATGAACCAGTTTCACCATTTCATTTTCTGTAAAATCGCCTTGTCGGGATGATCGCTTTTGCAGAATGGCTTCAGCTTCTTGCCGAAGAATTTCGGATTTTGATTTCATTTTTCGTATACGAGGTAAAAAGAGTTTGCTTGTATTGAATCGTGCTAAAGGGCAGCAATATTTTCGCCCATCAGGTTGTTTTTTTTGTTGATGACAAATTACTGTATGTACATTACTTTCATTCCCGGGAAGGCCATCGGAACATTAAGGAAAGAATGATGCCGATACTATTTTCCTGCATATCATAAGCTATGCCGCTGTAAACAGGCATATTTCCCCAAAAACTGTACAAGGGCTTTGTGTCCTCCACCGGGGTTGCCGATTTCCACGACAGGAAACTGGTTATGATTGGTTTTAGCAAGTGGCACCGAACCAGGAATGCCTTTAAATTCCGTTTGGTTGGTAATTTTTTTTTGAATCATAACAGATAGAAACAATAACCAATTGATATCAAACAAGCGCATTAAAGCTGATGTAAAAAGGGTATATGAAATTATTTTCGGTTTATACGATCCTTGTTGGGACCTTTTCTCTTATTGGGTATAAACTAAATCCTTGTAAATGTAAGGAATTAAACGGCTGATTATCTCAGGAGGTTGTAATAAAGAGAAATATGTTGATTTTATATTATTGGTTATTGGTTAATCGTTAATGGATAATGGTCAATGGATATTGATTATTCGTTAGTGAGTTATTAGTTAATCGTTATTTGTTAACGGGCAAATGTACCCGGGCTTTAGCGGGAACAAGGTTTTTTAATCTCTTAGGGTAAATTTCCCGCTACTTATGGTGAATGAAAATAAATTCAACTAGTATACCTCGTCCGCTTGCGGTGAGGTAGTTGATTAGTAAGTAGAAATAGCTTAAAAAAAACTTTAGAAGCGGATGCCTGGTATGCGTAAATAAGGAAGCAGAATTACCCAGACGCAAAATTACCCAAGCAATAAATATGATAAAATAGTTATTTGTAAGGTAAAGCATTAACAATACGCAGCGGTAAAGCCCGCATTGTATGGAATTTAAGCTGAATGCAATAGAATATTGCATTCAGTAATATCAAAGTTAAACCTGCAATTAATTGATCTCATCAGGATCAGTAACCGGTTAAATATACCTTTCCACTTATCAATGGATGCTTTTTGCTGAAATCATTTTTAACCAGACAAACAACAAAATACATTTGCTGCATATTTACTGACATAGCTCAAACACTTAGGTAAATAATTCTTTTTAAACCTCACTTAAAACTAAAACACCATGAACGCAAAAAAAATGATTATCAACATGACGGGAATGTTCAGCTTAGTATTCCTTACTTTTTCCTTTAACGGATGCACCAAAGACGATACTTCGGTTTCGACACTTACTACTGACGATGCTGTAAAAGCCGAGCTGATCGATTACACCTTAACAGATTTGTTTGATGCTACATCTCTGGCTTTAATTGATTCGTTGCCAACTGATTTAATAAACCAGGCTGAGTTGGATGTACTAACCTATATGAGGGAAGAAGAGCTACTGGCACATGATGTTTACCTTGCGTTGTCGCAACTATACACCAAGCCGATTTTTACTAATATTACAAAAAGTGAAGCGGTTCATACCGAAGCTATCAAGGCTTTACTGGACAAATACCAGCTTGCCGATCCTGCCCTCAATCACGTAGCCGGAGTTTTTAATAATCCTGATTTACAAAGCCTTTATACCCTGCTTGTAAGTAAAGGGTCCGCATCTCTTCTCGAAGGACTGGTTGTTGGTGCCACTATTGAAGACCTGGATATTTATGATCTCAAAACACGACTGATTGGAATAGATAATGCAGATATAATCCTTGTTTTGGAAAATCTGGAAAGGGGATCAAGAAACCACATGAGGTCTTTCTATGCCAATATCCTTTTCTACCTTGGGACATATACGCCTCAATATATCAGCCAGGAAGAGTTTGACAGCATTGTTACTGCCACATACGAATACGGAGCTGCAACCGGAGTCTGTATCTGGAACTAAAGGTTCCGGAATTTTGAAACCCCGTCAGAGAAATTTTCTCTGACGGGGTTTTTCGTTGTATTGTAATTCGAACCGAGTATGATCGCAGGCAACGAATCAAATGATAGCAAATATAAAATTCCGTAACTAATCAGTCTGATCGATATGCATTTTTGCCACAGATTACACAGATAACTATAGCTTACTTAGAGAAACATTCGAAATAACTTCCCCAAAATTCTGTAGAAATCCCTCATTAGAAATTTCAGATTTTTTTAAACTCAATTCCTGAATGTACTTTTTAACAAATATATTTCGTCCGCCTGAGGCGGACTGTCCCGTAGATTATTTGCGATAGCAAATAGCTATAGGTAGAAAGCCAAACACGAGTCAGAATAAAGTCCCGTAGAACGAGATAGTATTTTGTCTGACCGTTATAAATTTGTTCCCATATTCAATTGTAATTGGGGAAGTTATTTTGAAACTTTTACTTAATGTCAAATTTCATTTAAAAAACTTTTGAAAGCAGTTTTAATCTGTGTAATCGGTGAAATCTGCGGCTAAAATGCCTTTTAAGTAGGCTGGTTAGTTACCTGTCTTTTTATCTTTTATCGCGTGTTATGCTTTGCTATTTCATTTCTGACAATATTTTTTCAGCATTTTTATTTTTTGGATTTAATTCTAAAGATTTTTTATACGCTATAATGGCTTGTTCCTTTTGTCCTAATGCTAAAAGACACTCTCCGTAACTATCAAAAGCATTAGAACCACCTGGATGCAATTCGGTATTTAATTTAAATATTTTTAAGGCTTCTTCCTTGTCTCCCTGATTCAGAAGTTGATAACCAAAGTTATTAATCCAATTTTCACGTAAATCATATGGAGATTCCTTGCCTTCCCCTTGCTTGACAATTAGTATTATCTCATCAATGGTTTTCCCTTCATCCAGCAATTCTGTAAGTTTTTTTCGGTTCAGATTTTTTAATTTCTCTCTTTGCTCAGCTAAAGTTTCCACCCCATATTCTACTCTCTCAGCGTCAGTAATTTTTGTTGAGTCCAGTTCTTCTCTCACAACAATGTTATTATCCAATCTCTTATAATGCGTACCGTAAATTTGAGGTTTATTTATACTCAATAAATATCTGTCAGTTAATACAGCCAGATACCATTTATTTCTTGTTGAATCCAATTCTATAGATTTTCGCATTAGTTTTACAGCCATAGCATATGCAACAGAGTCTTCTCCATGATGAAAAATCAATGCGGAATTAGTATAGTCTAATGATGTACGCACCTTATCTGAATCTAATAATTCATAGACTCTTGCTTCTCTTAAGCTATCGTTCTTTTGCAATATATCTCTACCGATATGATTCGTTCTATCTGCCTGGTCGCTTTTGAACATTTCAGAAAGTTCCTGGTTATCCTCAATTTTCTCCTGTGCAACATTTGTTCTTTTACTAATCTTTGAATTGCATGAAATAAATCCAATAAGTATTATCATTAAAATAATCTTTCTCATAGGTCGATATTTTTTTAGCAACGATTAAAGTTTGGAAATATATGCAATAAGGGATAGCCGGCTAATTTCCTGTCCACCTGCACCAAAGTCTGATCGGTGCAGAATACTTGAATTACCAATGAAACTATTATTGCATAAAGCTTTTATTCGTAAGTGTAGATTCGTGTTTTAGGGGGCAATCCATTTGTCATTGGATTTTGCTTGTTCTAACAGTAAATCCAGCGCTTTCCTGTTATAAACTTTCCCTCGTACGATAACTGTTTCAATAGTTTTTGTGTTTTCAATATTTTCCAATGGATTCTTATTCAGCAGAACCAGGCTAGCCAGTTTGCCTGCCTCAACAGAACCAAAATCAGCCTTTTTGTTCATAAATATTGCGGGATTGATTGTTGCAGACCTTAATGCATCTAGCTCCGGCATACCTACCTTAACCATAAGCGACAATTCATCGTGCAGCGAAAATCCCGGGAAAACATACGGATTTGGGAAATCGGTTCCTGCAAGAAATTTCACTCCTTTTTCATTCATTTTACCTAGTAAGCTTAGCTCAAAAAGATATCTTTTTCTTTGACTATTAGCAAAATTATCTATTTCGGTTTTTGTATAAGGATTCAATTTTTGATTCCATATCTCAATAACAGGTCCGGAAAGATATGCTATTCTACTATCGCGTGTAAATGTTGTGTCGTTTAAATAGCCCATTGCCCTATTCACCGTTAAGGTGGGGCATAGCCACATGCTGCTCTTTGCAAGAACCGTACATAGAGAATCAAACCTTTTTTCAGAAAATGTACAAACGAGTGCTTCATTTGATGTGTCAACCGATGAGCAGGCATTTAGAAACCCATAGAAATGTTCAGAGCAGGCCATTCCTGCTTCAATTGCCTTGTAAATTGAAACTCTATTGGGAATATGACCGGCGAATGGGATGTTCCTTTTTTTTGCTTCCTGAGCAATTGCCAAAAAACATTCTTCAGATAACGAACTATAAACTTTGATGAAATCAACCTTTTTGTCAATTTGACTTTTTACGGCAGCAACAGCTTCATCGGGTGATGTAACAACTAAACATCCCATTGGAAAAGAAGGCGGATTTCCATCAAGAAGATCACCAGACAGGTAAACATCAGGAGATAAGAGCCCTTCCGGTTGAGCCTTTTTAGGGACTTTTATAAACTCCGGCATATCACCCCACATTTCTCTTACACCTGTAATGCCATTGGCAATAAGTAAAGGATCCAAATCCACATGGCTCCATTTATAGTGAGCATGCATATCCCAAAGTCCGGGGATAAGATATTTACCCTTTCCGTCAATAACAATTGTTGAATCTGAACCGATAATTTCCTTATTATAAATGGCAGTAATTCGATTATTGTCAATGGCTATTGTTTTATTATTTAATAGTTTTCCTGTTTTTACATCAACAATAGTAACATTGGTAATTATACAATCATGTTTTCCTGGCTGGCAAAAAGACATAAATGGTATTGTGAGTACTAAAATCACAAAACCTGATTTAATTCTTTTAGAAATGTTCGCATTCATGGCATCTTTTTTTTAGTTTATAAAAAGCTTAAAATTAAGGTTATTGTCAAAATTATGGTTTTGAATATCAGTGCCTTTTAATCGCATTACAACTAACGATTGGAAATGTACGCAGTAGGGGATTGCCGGCTAATTCCATGTCCACCTGCAACAAAGTTTGAGCGGGGCCAGATGCTTGAAATACCATTGAAACCCTTATTGTATATAGCCTTTGCAGCGGCTGGTTTATTTAGCTTTTTGAATCTTATCATAATCGGTTAGAGCCAGTTTTATACTCGAAATTACCAGGTCGGGTTCATCCGCCTGAACAAAATGACTTGAGTTTGAGCAATAAAAGAGCTTTCCATATTTCAGGGGATATAAAAGTTCTAACCATCGTTTCATCTGGATGTTACTGTTAATTCGCCACATCTTTTCCCTGTCATAAATGGTTGGTGGTTCCGAATTAGAAAACCCACCTGCCTTAATAAAATGTACCGGTACGTCAGGCAACGGATTCCGGTCGCACTCAGCAAAATCTGTTTTTGTCAGTTGTCTTGATATTTTTACTTCTTCTACATAATACTTAGGCATTTCCGTATAGAGTTTTTCAATAAAGTTCTTATACGGCTGCCCGAATATAGAATCAATCTGATGCTGGGTAAGCCCGATTTCCAGGTAAGGCTGGTCGCCCATATCCCCCTTTTTCGTGAAATCAATAGGATCAATAAAAATCAGGCCCGCAATTTCATTGGGATAGTATGAGGCAAAACTTCTGATATAGGCTCCGCCAAAAGAATGCGATACCAATAAATAAGGAGGTTTTAGTCCTCTCTCTGATAGCATCTTTCTCAGATTAGTAACAATATGCTCAGTTGTAGGAGGCAGGCTGTCGTCCGCGGACTCTCCAATCCTTGGACGGTTATAGGCAAAAACAGCATTTGTTTTTGAAACTTCATCAATTATGGTTTTCCACCTGTCATAGGCGTCGGCCATCCCGTTTTCGAATACGATTACTGGTTTATTAATTTGATTATTCTTCATACCGGCTGTAAATACTTCAACCTTGTACCCATTTAAAGTAATAAAGTCTAAGCTGGCAAAAGCTTTATCTTTATTTGCTTTAACTGTTTCAATCAGGGGTTTCCACCTGCTGTCCGTGTACAACGTTTTTAAATCCGGGTCAGACTTTATATGCCCGTAATTGGTGTAATTCATTACTGTTGCAATGTAATTCAAATGAAAGAACGCGCTATCCGCAAAGTTTGCTAAAGCATAGGAACATGCGGCATTATACCGATGATTCATTGTAATTTTAGCATCGGGTGCGTTAAACGCATCAGAAAACGCAAGAGCAGAGTTCTTATAGTCTTTTACCTGGTACAGTGAGTCTGCTTTCTGGATACGGACGGAGTATTTCTGAGGTAAATTCTGTCCAACTAAGGATGCTGTATAAATTACGAATCCTAAGAATAATAGGGCTATTTTCATAAAAGTTATTTTTAGTTACGGGGCAAAGAAAGTGCTATGCAAACATTAAAAATTGTAAAAATGCGAACGCCTTAGTCCTTTTTTTTAAAAGCTAAAATATATCGGGATGGAATGAATTTCCGGGGTTGTGTTTTTATAATGTTTTTAAAAGCATTGTTGAAATGCGCCTGGTCGTAGAAATCATTGTCGAGGGCAAGACTTGTCAAAGATCTGTCAATACCGGCAGATGGAAAAGCAATGCCATCAATTGCGTTACGCATCTTTATTATAATTGAGAATTCCTTGGGACTCAGCCCGAGGTATTTCAGAAATAAAAGCTGCAGATGGCGTGAAGAACAGTTTAGTTGCCGGCTAAGATCGTTAATAGAACCCTGCCCACCTTTTTTCATAATTATCAGGCAACTTTCGTGAACTAAACCAGTATGTTCATTTTTAGCTAAAAAGTGATTAAACCGCTTGTGTAAGAAGTTTAAAATAGTATGCTCATCACTATGGTTAATGTCGTTTGCTTCACATTCAAAATCTTTATTGATTGAATGGATTGGGACAATCTTGTTTGTGCACTCCTTCATATTGAAAACAGTAAACATAGAAGCTGACCAGGGGAATAACTGGACCATAATTACTTTGGTTGCGGGTAAAATGTCAACTGAAACGGACCGGGTTGCCTGGCCGCAAAAATAGATGCCTTGTTTCAGTTCAGCTACCTCTTTATTGAATGTAACCAATGCGCCTTTCCCGGTGATAAAAGCAATATTAAAAAAACCATTTGGAACAATGGTTTTGTTTGCTTCAATAGCTTTAGGGTCATGATTAATGAATATCCAAAGTTTATTTATGGAAGATTTCAGGGAGTCGGTTACACTTAATTCTTTGTATTCAAACATCGATTTAGTATTAAATCGTTTAATGAAATCTTAAAATATTCTTATTTAAGTGTCATAGTAGGGAACTAGTGCAAATTACGCAAACTCAATGGATTTATGTAAGCTAGATGAATATATTTTTTCAGGGTGTTATCCGTGTATTTTTAGGGTCTGGGATCTCAAATATGATTTTTATATCATACTAACGTTTTCATGTGTTATTATTTATTTTTTACGGGTCACATGGAACTCCATGACAAAATAATATCATACGCCTGTGAGTCAAAATTCGCTGATTTTGTCATGTTCGTTTCAT
>CAIRMR010000221.1 GCA_903879715.1 uncultured Bacteroidales bacterium | reverse complement strand
TTCTAAAACATAAAAAACACACACAGTTATGAAAAAAGCACTTCAATATAGTTTCCTTACTGCTTTCCTGGTATTCTCAGCAGGTACCTATCTAAACGCGCAACCTCATGCCGGGCAGCAAAGTACCGGCACCGTGACTGGCGACCGCATTGGTGCCGGAGCCGGCGCGCCGGTTGGCAGCGGAACGCTTCTGTTAATAGGACTTGCCGGCTTATATGGCGGAAGAAAATTTATCGGTACCTGGAAAAGCCTGGAAGAGTAAGCACAGAAATCTTTTTAAGATTGAAGGACAGTTATCTGGGAAAACCGGGTAACTGTTCTTACTTTTGAAAATGCATATGAATTAACTCTTTCAAAAAAATGATATTCAGCGGTTTTGTTACATATTCGTTACAACCCACCTGCAAGGCTGTTTCTCTTTCATTTTTAAGCCCAAAAGCCGTTTGCGCTATGATATACACTGAGCTGTTAAAAGAACGTATTTGCCTGGTGGCCTCATAACCATCGATTCCAGGCAATTTAATATCCATAAATATCAGATCGATATCCGGGTTTTTGCGACAGATATCTACAGCGTCATTTCCATTTTCAACCTTCAGTATTTCTTTGCTGAACTTTATAAAAGCAATTGAAATAAGCATCTGAGAAATCTCATCGTCCTCAACAATCAAAATCTTAAGCTTTTTTTCCGCTTTCATATCCATTGAGGCCTTCAACGTGTCCGCTGGCCAGGCTCTCTCTTTCAACGGATAATAAGGAAGTGTAAAATAAAAAACAGAACCCTGCCCCTCTTCACTTTCAACCCATATTTTCCCTCCCAGCATATGCACGTATGCCTTTGATATCGACAACCCCAGGCCTGCTCCCTGGAATGCGCGTGAATCTGCAATATCGGCCTGTACAAAACGGTCGAATATCGCTTGTAGCCTGTCCGGTGGAATTCCTATCCCGGAATCTTTGACATAAAACTCCAGCAGGTCAGCCGGATCCGAGGAATTGGGTTCTTCATCATTATTTATAACAGCAGATTTTAAATTGTATCCCAGCTCTATAGTCCCGGCATCACTGTATTTTATAGCATTTTTAATAAGGTTTGTGAGTATGGCATATAGTTTCTCCCTATCGGTACGAACCACTGATTGATTTTCCGTTAACCCGTTTTTACATACCAGCCTGATACCTTTCCTTGCCGCTTCCGGCTTAAAAAAAGTGTAGATAAATTCAGTCTGCTCGTTAATCCGGGTTTCCGAAAGCAAAATCTTCATCTGGCCCGATTCAATTTTTGAAATATCAACAATATCGTTGATTATATTCAGCATGCGATCCCCGCTCGTTTTAATGATCTCAATATATTCGTCCTGCTGTTCACCGGTAAGGTCCGGCATTTTGAGCAGTTCGGCAAAACCAAGAATTCCGTTCATCGGTGTACGGATTTCATGGCTCATATTTGCCAGGAAAGCAGATTTGAGCCTGTCACTTTCTTCTGCTTTTTCCTTCGAAATAATTAGATCCGCATTTAATAAGCTAAGCCTTTCATTCTGAATAATCAGTTGATTGGTCAGATTTTTTGTCTCTGTAATATTCCTGGCAATACCTATAAGTCTGTAAAAGTGTCCATTATTGTTTTTTATCGGAATCAGCTGTGTAAAAAAAGTCTGATCTGCATTTTTATATGAAAAGGTTTCTTCATACGTAACGATATTCTGTTCGTCCAGGCAGCTGTCGTAATTTTGTATAAAGGCTTTACATAGTTCAGGAGGCAGGCATTCATCAATAAAATAGCCGGGTTTGAGTATCCCCAATTCTTTTTCCAGGATGGGATTTACGGCTATAACTTTATACCGATGATCGTCAGTAATGTCAAGGATAAAAATATGATCCAACGTATTATCGAAAATTTGTTTATACCGCTCTTCACTATCTTCGGCTTTTTCTTTTATTCGTACTAATTCATTTTCAATTTCCTTTTTCTTCGTAATATCTTCAGCTATCCCAAGCAGGTATTTATTGTTCCCTTCACGATCTTTTAAAGCTATTTTCTTTGTATGTAAGATTTTAGGTCCTGATTTAGTGTCAATTTTTTCTTCTTCAATAAGCAGGAAATTTTCATCCTGAAAAACAGCCTTGTCTTTGGATGTAAAAGCATCCGCCTGTTCTTTTGGAAAAAGATCGTAATCATTTTTCCCAATTAATTCCTCCCGGGTATAGCCTAAAATATTTTCGCCAGCTTTGTTGAAACTTATAAAACGGAGGTCCTTTGCATCTTTGATAAATATCATATCCGGAATATGTTCGAAAATATTTAGCAGGAAGGCTTCGCTTTCTTCAACTCGCTCTTTTTCTTTAATCAGCTCATTAGCTTGCAGATCAATAGTTTTCTTATGCCTTATATTCGAAATCCCGATTGATAAATCGCTGGCGGCTAGTAAAAGAATTTTTATCTCTTCCGCTTCAAAAGCATTTTGCTCGTCCGCATAGATATTGATGGCACCAAAAACTTTTTTATTATAAAAAAGGGGAATCGCAACCGATGATTTAAATCCGTTTTTTATAGCATTTTCTTTCCATGGCTCATATTTCGGATTGTTTATAATATCCTGCATTACAACAAACTCACCGGTTTTTATAGCCTGGCCGGTAGGACCTTCACTATACAAATCATCACCCCACGAAACTTTAATGTTATTTAAATATTCAGCATCAAAACCTGCTGAAGCAACAGGCAAAATAGTTTTGTCGTCCATTGCAAGTCCAACCCAGGCCAGCTTGTAACCAGCAACCTCCACGGTGATTTTACATATATCTGACAGGAGCTGATTTTCGTCGTCTTCCCTGATGATAAGCTGCCCATACAATCGTTGAGCGTCCAATGCGCGAACGATTTCCTGTTTACTTTTTAAAAATTGCAGTTCTCTTTTCAGCTCAGCATTTTCATCAACTATTTGATCATAAGTTCGTTTTTGATCTATCATAACTAATGCTTTTTGTTACAAATCAATCCGGATTAAACGCCATAACAACGTTAATTCAATATTAAAATGGGAAGGATCAGAAAATCTGATTAACAGTAAAGTAAAAATACGAAAAGTTTAATGAAATTAATAGTACAAAAATCCATATGATGTCGAATAGCATTAAACTCTAGGCCTGACAAGCAATTAAATCAATGCAGCAGGGATTTATTTAATTTTTAGCATGTAAACTTTTCTTTCACATTCACATACTTTATACAAAACGGTGTAAACTGATCAACTTCAGCATTCGTATAAAGATGGCTGGATAATACTTCTCCTGTATGAATAGGCTAACAGTATGAAGTCTCTATTCTGAGTATACACAAATTTCAGTGCATAACAGAAAAGATCATTAACAATACTACAAAATATAAAAACAACATTTTGATTGCCACCTATTTGGCAGTAATATCATCAAGAGCGCCTTTCAAATCAGGATAACTGAACTGAAAACCTTCGTCAGCAAGATGCCTGGGCAATGCAAATTGGCCACCCGTAACTGCAATGGCTCCTTCGCCAAACAAAAGCTTCAGCGCAAAAGACGGGACAGCCAGGAGTGCCCTTTTCCGTACCATTTTTGCCAGTATTTCTGTAAATTTATTGTTGTCAACTACATTGGGCGCTGTAAAGTTAAACTCGCCCGATAATGCAGGATTTTCGATAATAAACTCCATAGCATGAATTACATCATACACATGAATCCACGAAAATCCTTGCCGTCCTGAAGCAATTCTGCCACCCAGGCTTAACCTGAAAAGGGGAAGCAATCGTTTCAACATACCTCCTTCTTTGCCCAGCACAATTCCAAACCTTGCGATTGCAACGCGTATAAATGGAACTGCTTTTTTTGCTTCCTGTTCCCATGCCACACAAATTTGTCCGAGATAGTCATCTGCTATCTGAAAATCACTTTCTGTCTGCTTACCCACGGGCGAATAAATTCCAATTGCTGAAGCTGAAATCAATACGTGTGGTTTCTTTTCCATTAAACTGATCGCCTCCACAATTTTACGTGTAGTAATAATCCGGCTGTTTAACAATGTCTTTTTATACCTTTTTGTCCAACGTCCTATTATGGGCGCACCAGCAAGGTTTATAATCACATCCACTCCCGAAAGTTGACTGACAACTTCAGTAACAGAAGTTTTAGCATTAATGCGTGAAATACTTCGTACATCATTCCTTTTAGTTTGGAAATAGGCAGTGAGGTGTTTTCCAATAAAACCGCCTGAGCCGGATATAGCTATAATCATGGTAATATTATTTTACATTTTTTATCAAATGGCGCAAAAAAAAACGCTGATTCCTTCAGTATAAAGTTAAGCATAAATTCCGGGATATACTGTTAATCCATTAACAAAAGAATGCTTATGTTTACAAATATTAATACCTTTGCGCCTTAAATTACTCTTCCGGCCTTGTCCGGATATTATGCTGACCAACTTATAACTAACTATGGATCAGAACAACGATAAACTATTCGGCACTTTTCCACCGGTAAGCACTTCCGTATGGGAAGCACGTATTACCCAAGACCTTAAAGGTGCCGATTACCAGAAAAAACTTATCTGGAAAACCCCCGAAGGTTTCGATGTAAAACCATATTACCGGGATGAAGATACAGAATTATTTGGGAATATCAATACCATGCCCGGCGAATATCCATTTATTCGCGGAAATCAAACCTCTTCCAATAACTGGGAAATCCGCCAGGATATGGAAACGGATGATGAAGCGGAAGCAAACCTTTTGGCTATTGATGCCATAAAACGTGGCGCAACCGGAATTGGTTTGGTTGCCACCGACCTTGAAACAGAAAAGGATGTCGAAGAATTGTTGAATGGAATTGATCTCACGAAAGTGGCAATACATTTCGGCGCTGCTCCCTCCTACCCTGCTTTAATACGGATTGTAGCCGCCAATGCCAAATCGCAAAAACAACCCGTCGCTGCATTGAAAGGTTCTTTTGATTTTGATCCTATCAGTTACCTGTTACTGCATGGCGATTTCTGGAAATCAGAAAAAAGCGACCTGGCACAGGTTGCCGGCATGATAAAACTTGGCAAAGAGTTGATGCCGGCAATGAAAGTGATCAATGTAAACGGACACTACTTTAACAGTGCCGGTGCAACGATAGTTCAGGAACTGGGGTTCAGCCTGGCATCGGGAACCGAATACCTTGCTCTGGCAACGGCTGCCGGAGTTTCCGTTGATGATGCGGCTCAAAGAATGATGTTTTCGTTTGGCATAGGATCAAATTACTTTATGGAAATTGCCCGCCTGAGGGCAGCACGCTTACTCTGGGCTAAAATTGTTGAACAATATAAACCTGCTGACGAAAAATCCATGCAGATGCATATTCACTGCAATACTTCGGCATGGAATAAAACCTTATTCGATCCTTACGTAAACCTACTCAGAAGCACAACTGAAGCCATGTCAGCTATTTTAGGCGGCACCCAATCGCTTAATATTCTGCCTTTTGATACTTTTTATAAAGATCCTGATGAATTTTCGAACCGACTGGCACGCAACCAGCAGATCATCCTGAAGGAAGAAGTATATCTTGACAAAGTTATTGATCCTGCTGCCGGTTCTTATTATATTGAGAATCTGACTCAACTTATTGCAGAAGCAGCATGGAAAGTATTCCTTCAGATTGAAGAAAAAGGTGGAATGGTTGAAGCTGTAAAAGCAGGATTTGTACAGGATATGGTTGAAAAATCAGCCGGGCTGAGACTTGATGACATTGCAAACCGCCGCATTATTCAACTGGGTACCAACCAGCATCCGAACCCGGAAGAGCAGATGCTCGAAAAAATCCATTTCGCTGAAGAAGAAGAAATGCTTGAAGAAGAAATTTACGCCGACGACGATATGGAAGTGGATGAAGATGAAGAAGACGATGAAGAACCGACAACCTATAAAAAGCTTGTTCTTTTTGGCGGCTCCGATGCTTTCGATCAACTGAGGCTTGCTACCGAGCAGTTTGTTGCCGATGGAAATAAAAAACCGGGTGTTTTTCTTTTCAATATCGGGAACCTTGCCATGCGTAAAGCCAGGGCCATGTTTACCACTAACTTCTTTGGTTGTGCCGGTTACGAAATCTTTGATAATTCAGGATTCGAAACCATTGACGAGGGAGTTAAAGCCGCCAAAGCTTCGAAGGCTGAAATCGTTGTGATATGCAGCTCCGATGATGAATATGCAATCTTGGTACCGGAAATCGCCCAAAAACTTAAGAAAGCAAACAAGGAGGTAAATCTCGTTGTGGCCGGTTACCCGAAAGAAATTCTGGATTCGCTGAAACAAGCTGGCGTAGACGAATTTATCCATGTTCGTAGCAACCTTCTTCAGACACTCGAATCATTTCAGGAAAAACTTGGTATTTTCTAAATCTTACTTGATAGAAAATTTTTTGATTTTCAGTAAAGCAAGATTTGAGAACAAGGATTAACGATTTTAGATTTCAGATGTAATCAGAATAACAATCCGTTAGAACGAACTTCAAAAATCAAAAATCATCATTCCTTGTTTTTAAATCAAAAAAAAAAGAGCTTACACCAACTCACATTGAATTCACAAAATCCCTCATCCTACGATGCGACCCGATTTTAAAAATATAGATATCAAAGGCGGACAGCCAAAACCTGCCACCAGCCAGCCTTCAGCACAAACTGAATGGATGACAAACGAACAGATTGCAGTGAAACCTGTTTACACCCGCGCCGACCTGGCCGGGATGGAACATCTGAATTATGCTGCAGGTTTGCCTCCTTTCCTTCGCGGACCCTACAGCACCATGTATGTGATGAAACCATGGACCATCCGCCAGTACGCCGGGTTTTCGACTGCCGAAGAATCCAACGCGTTTTACCGCCGTAACCTGGCTGCCGGGCAAATGGGACTTTCCGTTGCCTTCGATCTGGCTACACACCGCGGTTACGACAGCGATCACGAACGCGTGGAAGGCGATGTTGGAAAAGCCGGTGTTGCCATCGATTCTATCCTCGACATGAAGATTCTGTTTGATCAGATTCCTTTGGATAAAATGTCGGTTTCTATGACCATGAACGGCGCAGTGCTTCCGGTACTCGCGTTTTACATTGTAGCTGCTGAAGAACAGGGCGTTCCTATGGATAAACTGAGTGGAACCATTCAGAACGATATTCTCAAGGAATTCATGGTTCGTAACACGTACATTTATCCTCCTGCTCCAAGTATGCGGATTATTGCCGATATTTTTGAGTTCACTTCAAAAAACATGAAGAAATTCAACTCCATCAGTATCAGTGGCTACCATATCCAGGAAGCCGGTGGCACAGCCGATATCGAACTTGCCTACACGCTTGCCGACGGATTGGAATATATCCGAAAAGGAATTGCTGCAGGTATTGATATAGATGCTTTTGCTCCAAGGTTATCATTTTTCTGGGGTGTCGGCATGAACCATTTTATGGAAATTGCCAAAATGCGTGCAGCCCGTATGCTTTGGGCCAAAATCGTTCAGCAGTTCAATCCAAAGGATCCTAAGTCGATGGCTTTGCGCACACACTCTCAAACTTCGGGATGGAGCCTTACCGAACAAGATCCGTATAACAACGTTACACGTACCTGTGTTGAAGCTTTGGCTGCTGTTTTAGGACATACCCAGTCGCTGCATACAAATGCCTTAGACGAAGCAATTGCTCTGCCAACCGATTTTTCTGCACGTATTGCGCGTAACACCCAGATTTACCTCCAGGAAGAAACCAATGTATGCAAAGCCGTTGACCCATGGGCTGGTTCATACTATGTTGAAACATTGACTCATGAAATTGCGCACAGCGCCTGGAAATTAATTGAGGAAGTGGAGGAACTGGGCGGAATGTCGAAAGCCATTGAAACCGGTATTCCTAAAATGCGTATCGAAGAAGCTTCAGCCCGTCGCCAGGCAAAGATTGATGCTGGCCGCGATACAATTGTCGGTATTAACAAATATCGTTTAGCCAAGGAAGATCCGATTGATACACTTGAAATTGATAACACTTCAGTTCGCCTGTCACAGATTGAACGACTCAAAAAACTGAGAGCCGAACGCAATAATGATGAAGTTCAGTTGTCGTTGGATGCGCTTACCAAATGTGCCGAAACGGGTGAAGGCAACCTGTTGGCGTTAGCTATTGACGCGGCACGCAAACGCGCTTCGTTAGGAGAAATTTCCACTGCACTAGAAAAAGTTTATGGGAGGTATAAAGCCGTGATCAGATCTATATCAGGAGTTTACGCTTCAGAAAGCCAGGGCGATGAGTCCTATATAAAAGCCTGTAAAATGGCCGACGAATTTGCAGCCCTTGATGGCCGCCGTCCACGTATAATGATTGCTAAAATGGGCCAGGATGGACACGACCGTGGCGCAAAGGTTGTAGCTACCGGTTATGCAGATATAGGCTTTGATGTGGATATGGGCCCGTTATTCCAGACACCCGCTGAAGCTGCCCGACAGGCGGTTGAAAACGATGTGCATGTACTCGGTGTCTCCAGTCTTGCTGCGGGGCATAAAACCCTGGTTCCCCAGGTTATTGAGGAGTTGAAAAAACTTGGCCGCGAAGATATTATGGTCATCGTTGGCGGTGTAATTCCTTCCCAGGATTACGACTTCCTTTATAAAGCCGGTGCCGTTGCTATTTTTGGACCAGGAACTAAAATTCCTGCAGCAGCTATTCAGATGCTGGAAATTTTAATCAGTAGCCGGAAATAATCAAAAACATATTTATCATGAATGTAAAAACCCATACCGGTAAGCCGATATGGGTTTTTCGTTTTAAAAGTGGTTCGATTTGATAAACCTGACAGCGTTCGCAGAACCTGTCAGCGTTTAGCAAACATAAACAAGACCTTCCCGGTTAGCAGGAAAGGTCTTGTTTGTTTATTAATCGTCAATTATTAATTGTTGTTTTAAATCGTTGTAGTTTTTAAATCGCTGTAGGTTTTAAATCGCTGTAGGTTTTAAATCGCTGACAGGTTTTAAATCGAAGTTGCTTTTAAATCGCTGACAGGTTCTTCGAACGCTGTCAGGATTTAAAAAACTATTTCTTCACCAATTCTTTTATTGCCACATGCGGAGCAAGAACATTATTTACTTTTTCGGTAACAATAGCCTTCTTCATGTTAAATGAACCGGTGAGTTTGATATCTGCTGAAGAAGCCCCGATCAATACGTCATACTTACCTGCGTCAGCAATCCATGCAGATGCTGCCGTATTGAATGAGGAAAGATCTCTTGCATTCAACGCCATAGTAATGGTTTCTGATTCGCCTGGATTCAACAACCTGGTTTTGTCAAAACCCTTAAGTTCACTTTTAGGCTTATCAATCTTACTGGCAGGAGCAGAAACGTAGAGCTGAACAACTTCGCGGCCAGCAATAGAGCCTATATTTTTCACCGTAACAGTTACCGTTTGTTTTCCTTTAAAATCAGGAGAAGCAACTTTAAGACCACTGTACTCAAATTTTGTATAACTCAAACCAAATCCAAACTCATACGCGGGTTTCACACCAAATGTTCCGTAATAACGATATCCGACATAAATGCCTTCTTCATAAATAATTTCGGTTGGTGTAGGGAATAAGAAACCGGCGATCCAGCCCAGATCAACACCTTCAGGCATTTCAGGAGCTTTTCCTGTAGCTCTGCCAGGAAAATTATTCGCAGAAGGAACATCTTCATATTTCATCGGGAATGTCGAAGTAAGTTTGCCCGAAGGATTGACTTTTCCGGTTATAATATCAGCAATGGAGTTGCCTGTTTCCTGTCCGCCCTGCCAGGCAAGAACTATTGCATCAGCCATATCACGCCATGAGGCGACTTCAACAACTCCTCCAATATTCAGGACTACAATCACCTTTTTCCCAACTTTATGGAATGCCGTTGAAACTCTGGCAACCATACTTAATTCGGTTTGTGTAAGTTTGAAGTCGCCTTCCACATTTTTACGGTCATTCCCTTCGCCTGCATTACGACCAATGGTGATAATAGCAGCATCGCATTCATCGGCCAGAAGCCTTGCTGAAAGCATTTCAACGCCCATTTCTGTTTCGCCCGTATTTGGTTCTAATAAAGCAGCAATTGGATCAGCAGGTTTCTCTTTTTTCGATTTAGCATCACTGATATAGTTTTCATACTGAGCTTTCAGTGTCTTTTCCAGATCAAATCCGGAATTGGCTAAACCCTGGCTGATAGAAACAGTATATGCTTCATTCACATCACCACTGCCGGTTCCGCCACTGAAAGTATCGTAGCTGGCATTTCCGAATGCAGCGATCTTCTTAACTGAACTAGCCATTGGCAGTGCATCATTTGAGTTTTTCAAAAGAATTATACCTTCCGTAGCAGCAGCGCGTGCAACTGTTGCGTGTGCGGCAAGGTCGGGTTTATCCGAGTATTTATATCCTTTAAAATGAGGTGAATTAAGCATGACAGTCAGAATCCGCTCAACATTCTTATCCAAAACATTGATATCCAGCTTTCCTGTTTTAACAGCTTCTATCATTTCTGTTGCCTGTTTCGGCCTGCCTGGCATAACCATATCATTACCGGCTTTCATCTGGGCAACGCAATCTTTACCTCCATACCAGTCGGTCATTACAAAGCCTTTGAATCCCCATTCGTCGCGAAGAATTTTTGTGAGAAGACTATAATCTTCCGAAGTATAGGTCCCGTTTATAATGTTGTACGATGACATTACCGTCCAGGGTTGGGCCTGTTCTACAGCAATGCGGAAGCCTTCGAGGTAAATTTCACGCAATGCCCGCTGGCTCATAATGGTATTAAGCGAATTACGGGAATCTTCGGAATTGTTGGCTGCAAAATGCTTCAGCGAAGTTCCAACACCCTGCGACTGAACGCCATTGATCATCGCGGCAGCAATATGTCCGGCAAGCATAGGATCTTCGGAATAATATTCAAAATTACGGCCGCAAAGCGGGTTGCGGTGAATGTTAATGGCAGGAGCCAGGAGAACATCTGATCCATATTCGTGCACTTCATTACCCATAGCGGTTCCAACTTTTTTCACCAGTTCTGTATCCCAGGTGGATGCCAGCAAGGTTGCTACCGGGAATGCGGTACAATAATAGGTTTTGGCATCATTCGGCCTTTGTGGCTGGATACGCAGACCTGCAGGGCCGTCAGTTAAAACCATAGGAGTTATCCCCAAACGAGGAACTACATAAGATGTACCGGCAGCTCCGGGCACCAGATCGACGGCACTCATGGCAGGCACCGCAGTTTCATTTTTCTTAACTCCGGATAAATCCGGAAAATCTCCGCCGGTACCAACTACCAGTTTAACTTTTTCTTCGAGAGTCATGGCTTTCACAACAGCTTTTACGGAGGATTTACCCAAAGCGGGTGCTTGTGCCTGAGCGTTGACGGCCAGCAAACCTGCAACTCCGGCGATAACGGCCTTTGACATAATTCGGCTTAATTGATTTTTCATTTGTATTGATTTATATATAATTTATTCGGAAAAGATGTGCAGAGAAGAATCCTGTCTAGAAACCAGAAAGAATGTAATGTATAGTACTCTTTTCAATAACTAAAAATACAAAAAAAAACTACAAAATATCAGTTCAGCAAAAAAATCATATAGTATTGTATCTCTATACTTTATAACTAATATGAGTTGAATTTCCCAGGTTATATAAATTGAAAAACGTCGGATTTGGTAAAAAAAAAGCCGATGATAGTGTATTTTTAACACTTTGGAACACTTGAACCAAATAAATCTGATTTAAAAACTGAAAGCTATCGGTTTCCTGAGAGAATTTATATTCAGGAACGATTAAATGGATTTTTAATAGAGGTCGTCAGAAGACAAAGTAGAATGTCAATTGTTCCTGGAAAATTTATAAAGTGTCTGTAAACGCCTTGTATTCCCCATCGAAGTTTTATAATCGGCATCAATAAAAATATCTTTGATTACAAATCCGGATGCAGAAACCGGTACTTCGAGAATTCCTTCATTACCGGACACTTTCAGCAACTCTCTTGAATCCGGATCTGATTGGGGTGAAGCATAGAATTTCACGTTCTTATGAGGTTCCGAAAGACTAACTTTAAGGTAATATTTGCCACCCTTCGCCAATTGATTAACAACTTTTATTACCAGTGTTGTTTTGTCAATTCGTTCCGTTCCATCCTTTTCAAATTCCTTCAGACCAGGCTGAACTTTATCATTTTTATACGGAACCAGTGCCAATACCTCTCCATTCTCCTTGTACTTAGTATCAATACTATCCTTTGCTCCGTTCGCATAATAGCAAACCGAAAACGGCTGTCCATTCTTATAATAAAATGTACATTTTCCATTTCTGTGGTCATTTTTGTAAATGGCATCCATATATAATTTCCCGTCAGAAGTGTATTCCCTCACCCTGCCATTGGTTTTTCCGTCCTTGGATTCAATAATGTAATGCAATTTCCCGTTTTTGGAAAAGACAGCCTTTTCACCGGCTTTCAGTGTATCGCCCGAAAGCCCTGACTGGCTACCGGATTTACCATTGCAAGCAGTTATAAAGAACGTTAGAATCAATAGCAAGCTTAAAAAAGACAGGATTTTCATTTTTATTTGTTTAGTAATTATTAAGAAAAGCAACACTAATTTGCGATTAATGAGGTTATTCTTTGTTTTTTATTTGCTAAGCATTTATCAGTAAGCAAGAGTACTGAATTATTTAAATTAGTTGACCGATTGGATTTTAAGACTATCTTTCGGATACCTGGCCAGGAATACAAATCCATTTTTTTTATACAATAAAGTCATAGCGGGGATCAGGTTCTTATATTCGTTGTAGTGCGGTTCCTTTAATACCAGGTAGAAAGGACGGTCAATATTACCGGTTAACAACCACAAAGGTCTGGCGCACGCATCAGGCATTTTTTTTGTATAAAAAAGCGGAGCATAGCTGAAATATCCTGAGTTGAGCACGTAACACTTTTCAGTCGATTTTGAGATATAGAAATCAATTACTGCCCGCTGCGAATATTTCTCAATACGGTAAGGGAATATTATAATTACGGCTACAATAAATATTACAGTACCCGTAAAAAGCACTTTCAACGCTTTGCTGATTGATTGCCGGTGAGCCAGAATCACTGAATATATTACAGCCGAAATCAATATCAAGCCTATCAGCCATTCGAACCCGGTCCATTCAACATCGGCCTGCAGGTTGGCAACAGCAAAATCATCTTTAATAATTCCGGAATTAATAATTTTTCCTTTAAACTGATCAATCAGGGTCAACACTGAAACTGCAATTGCAAAAACAGAAGCAAACAAAATTAAAAGCGCGCTGAGCCATTTCCTCCATATCAATGATCCGTTCAGCAAATCGTGGATGGCAACCGCCGCAAAAAAAGTAAGCGGGAAATAGCATAAGGAACTGTAATGAACAATTTTGGTTTTTACGATCGAAAACAGGATAAGCACAACCCAGAAAAGGATAAGCATAAGTCCATGAAACTGCCTCTGGGCAGCAGGTTGATCTTTTGCTCTCCTGAAACGCATCAAAGCAAACAACGAGGCAGGGAAAACGCCTGCCAGCAAAACCACAAAGTGATAAAACCAGGGTCCGCCATGCCCGGCATCTGGAATAGTAAACAAACGCACCTGGTAAAGAATAAATTTCATTACCATATCCGCATTCCCGCTTAATACCTGCAGCAGGAACCATGACCCACCGACAAGAGTTGTAACCAGGAAGAACACTGAAATATCACTGAAACGAAGTGTAAAAGCAGGGATTGATGTTAAAAAGCGGGATTTGATCTTTAAAAGTCTCAGTAAATCAGGCACGTAAGCTATGGCAACAACCAATCCTATGATTAGCAGTGCTGTAGGACCTTTTGTCAGAATTGCCAGGCCGGTAAAAACGCCCCATAACGATGAGAAGCCAAATCTTCGTTTTGCTGAAATCATTTCTTCTGCCATATGAAGTTTTATGAAAAACCATATCGCGACAAAAATAAGAAGGTTAAATAACGGATCGATAATTCCTGAGCGGAAATAGAAATGAGGCAGAATACTACCTGCATACACGACTACCCACCATAATCCGAAACGTGAATCAAAAAGTTTCCTGCCTATGTTAAAGATAAACAGTAGTGATACTATTCCTATAACCGCATTTGGAAAACGGGCCGCAAACTCATTGACACCAAAGACTTTCATGCTTAGAACCTGCATCCAGATAAAGAGCGGCGGTTTCTCCCAGAAAGGCAGGAAGTTGATTTGCACGTTAAGATAATCGTGACTGACGATCATTTCGCGGGCACATTCGGCAAAGTTAATCTCGTCCCAATCGAACAGGTGAACGCCTCCGATAAAAGGGATAAAAAGCACAGCCGCGCCGATTGCAATTAGGAATTGCAGTTGTATATTACTTATGTTTGACCTGATATTCACGTACGCGATTTTCATCAAAATTAGAAAAACATTTTCATTCAGCAAAAAGCTTTGGAGGATATGGGAAATGAGGATTTTAAAACGCTGATTTACTGAAGATATGCAATCTTTTGTTTTTGTTACTTATTTTTTTTTAGATTTACACATTCAATCGGGCAAAACAAGGATAGTAAATTTGAATTTACACCCCGTTTACTGTGAAGAAGATTTTTCAGTTTTCAGTCGTTTTTCATAAAATGGAAGAACAGCTTTCACTGGAATTTGAGTAGGAATAATTCAACGTACTGATCCGCAGGTTATTTCCTGCTTTTAAAAGAATGATTTAAAAAAATGGCAAAAAAAGTAAAATTCAGGTGGCCCGCTTTAAATTTGATTCTCTATAATTATGTGTCTGTAATTCACAGACTGTATTACAGGCGGATTACGGTAATCGGGGCAGAAAAAATCCCATCCGACACACCTGTTATTTTTGCGCCAAACCACCAGAATGCGCTTATGGATGCATTTGCTGTGATGTTTCCTATTCGGAAGCATGTGGTCTTTATGGCACGGGCCGATATCTTTAAAAAAGCTTTCATTGCCAAAATCCTTAACTCGCTGCAAATTCTCCCTATTTACCGTATCAGGGATGGGTATGGCGAACTTGGACGTAACCAGGAAATATTTGACCGTACTGTCGACGTTTTAAAATCGAATATGCCCCTGTGCATTTTACCCGAAGGCAATCATGAAGGATTAAAACGATTGCGCCCTTTAAAAAAAGGCATCTTCCGTATTGCATTCCAAACCGAAGAAAGCAATTCGTTTAACCTTAATCTTAGTATTGTTCCTGTCGGGATCGATTATTCGGACTATTTCAATGCAGGTGCTGACCTTACTGTTGTATTTGGAACACCTATAAAAATTGCGGATTATGCTGCTCAATACCGTGAAAATGAGCAAAAAACCATCAATACGCTGATGAATGTTTTAGCCGAAAACATGCGCAACGTTATGATCCATATCCCGGAGGAGCATTACGAACTTATCTGCCAGGTCAGCGAAATGTATGAGCCTAATGTCTGGAACACGTGTAACGTCAAAAGGCAACCATACAACAAGCTGACCATCAGGCAATATATCGTCCAGAAAATGACTGAAGCATTTTCTGCCCATCCTGAAAAAGCCATTGAAATAAGTGATGCGCTAAACGAGTATAATTCTGATCTGAAAAAAGCAAGTTTAACAGATTGCCAGCTTCAGCAAAAAACACCACATTTTTTTGCTCTGCTGCTCGATACTGTCATCAGCATTGCATTGCTTCCAATACAGGTTTATGGTATGCTGCTTAACTATATTCCCTTCAAAATACCATTGATGGTAGCATCGAAAATGAAAGACCGGCAATTTAAAAGTTCAATTCAGTTCGGGGTAGGCCTGTTTTCATTTCCGATTTTTCACCTCATTATTCTGACCGTTTTTTGTTTCCTGACTGACTCAAACCTGGTAAAATTGATTTTCGCTTTATCACTGCCTGTAACCGGGTACTTTGCCTTTTACAACTACCAGCACCTGAAACGGTTAAAGGAGAAATTCCATATTTTTAATCTGATGCATTTAAAAACTGAGCAATACAACACGATTAATAGTAAAAGAAAACACATTATTGACCTTATAAAAACCACCATTAATAGCTAATCTTATGAAAAGAAATCTACTGTTGATCTTTGTTTTAGCCGGATTAATTCTTGTCGGGCTTACGGGAAGTGCCCAGGAAGAAAAAGAAAAAAAAGAAGCCAAAATCCCTACCGGTATCTCATTCGGGGCGCTTCCAACCATCTCGTTTGACGCTGATATGGGATTCCAGTATGGCGGACTGGTGAGTTTGTACGACTATGGCGATGGCAAACTTTACCCATCGTACAAGCAAATGATGAAGATCGAAATTTCGCGTTACACAAAAGGTTCAGGTACCAATCAATTGTTTTACGATGCAAAAAACCTCCTGCCACATCATTTGCGGTTAACTGCTGATTTGAGCTACCTGACTGAGAAATCACTCGACTTTTATGGCTTTAACGGGTACCAAAGCCGGTATTCAACTGATTTTACCGACGATATCACACGAGTTTTCTATCGCGATTCACGCAAAATGTTTCGTTTTACGGTTGACTTGCAGGGACAGATATCAGGCCCGCATCTCCGCTGGCTGGCAGGTTTTGGTGTCATGAATATGAAAATGGACCGGGTTGACTTTGATGCTATTAACAAGAATAAAGATGAGGCGGATAAACTTACCGATACCACTACGCTATTTGATAACTATGTTGAGTGGGGAATCATCAGCGAAAAAGAAAAAGACGGGGGAAATGCCAATTTCCTGAAAGCCGGTATTATTTACGATACCCGCGACAACGAAGCCAACCCGATGAAAGGAATGTGGAGCGAAGCGTTGATTACCTATGCCCCTAAATTCCTCTTTAACCCTGAGTTTTCTTACGCTAAACTGGTATTGATCCACAGGCAGTATTTTACACTGATACCCGATAAACTTTCATTTGTGTACCGGATTGGTTACCAGGGAACCATTGGCGGCACAGCACCGTTTTTCATGCAGCCGTATATGCTGAGTTCCTATTCGTCAATTACCAAAACTGACGGACTTGGCGGAGCTAAAACATTACGCGGCATTATGCGCGACAGGATTGTCGGTGACGGTGTAGCATACGGAAACCTGGAATTACGCTGGAAATTCCTTAAAACGCACATAGGAAAACAAAACCTGTACCTTGCGCTGAACGGATTCTCCGATTTTGGAATGGTGGTACAACAAATAAAAATTGATAAAACCAACGTAAACTTCACTCAAGCTGACCAGGATAAATATTTTGATTTCTCCTATGAAAAGGACAAAGTACACCCGAGCCTCGGAGCTGGTCTGCGTATTGCGCTGAACGAAAATTTTATTCTTGCTGTTGATTATGGATTTGCAACCAATAAACAGGATGGACTAAAAGGATTGTATATCAATATCGGGAATTTGTTTTAGACTTATATCCTAATGAGGAAGAGAAAAGGAATGAAAAACATATAACATAAAATATTTAATGGTAAAGTTGACTGATTAAGAGCTGCTAAGAGCAATAATACAGGGATTAAATACTTTTTCATTTATAAATATTTGTTTAGTGTTAATCATTTCTGTAAAATTGTGAATACATATCAGTCCATTAAACAAACCACAATAGAAAGCCCCGGAATGATTACATTCCGGGGCTTTTCATTAAAAAAACAGTTTCAGCTAAACAACTCAGAAATCCAGGTTTGGCTGCACCAATAGCTCCATGGTATTAAGTTCAAGTGCCAGTAAATTTCCAAATCCGGGTTTATCCGTAAGGTAAACACCGTTATCAAGATCAATGAATTGAAACGAATTTGAAATGACCGATTGGTGAATAAAATCGAGGGTAACAGGAACATGCCCGTGAATTATTTTACGGTCACCAAGTTTCTCCGGATCAATTTTATATTCACGTGTCCACATCATGGCTTGTGTATCGCTAAAAATATCATCAACTTCAAAATTGAATCCTGCATGCACAATCAGAAATTTTTTCCATTTCACATAATACTCAAGTGATTCTATCCACTCAATATACATTTCCGGAATTGCTCTAACCGTAAATGCGTTAAAGCTCTGCAAGGTTGATTCCCCACCATATAACATCCAGTCTTTATAATCCCCGGATTTCAGTCCAAGCATCTTCCGGAATCCTGATTTTGATTGTTCCTCACGAAAAACCTTAGCCATGTATTCTTCATGATTACCCTTGATAACAGTGGTATTAATTCCGCTTTTCCCGAGTTTCATGATGTAGTCAATCACGCCCTTACTGGCAGGACCACGGTCGATGACATCACCAAGAAAAATAAGAGAATCGTCCTCCTGTATCCCGATCAGATCTTCGACAAGTGTATGAAGCGTCAGCAAGCAGCCGTGTACATCGGGTATAACCCAGGTTCTCATAATGAATATCTAAACAAGTTCCCCGACCTTACTGGCCAGGGAACGCTATTATTTTACTATTTCTTCGATTTGCCCTGGTTGGCAACTTCATCCATCAGTTTCTTAATAACTTCAGGATCGCCAAGGAAATAATCTTTAACGAAATTCAGCTCATCGTCGAACTCAAAAACATATGGGATACCGGTTGGCAGGTTCAGATTTACAATATCCTGGTCGCTGATGCCTTTTACATGTTTGATAACCGCACGCAAACTGTTACCATGTGCAGCTACCAGAATCGAATCCTGGGTACGCAATGATTCACGGATTTCCGTTTCCCAGTAAGGAACCATACGATCAACAGTATCTTTTAATGATTCGGTTACAGGCGCTAAGTTACCAATTGCGGCATATTTAGGGTCAAGACGTGGATTGCGGGGATCGTCGGCAGCAAGTTCGGCCGGAGGAATATCATAACTGCGGCGCCATACTAAAACCTGGGCATCGCCATATTTTTCAGCTGTTTCAGCTTTGTTGAGTCCTTGCAGGTTCCCGTAATGTTTTTCGTTTAGTCGCCAGCTTTTCTCAACCGGTATCCACATCAGGTCCATTTCTTCCAATACCAGGTTCAGTGTTTTAATGGCACGTTTCAGATACGAAGTATAAGCCAGACGAAAGTCGAACCCGTTTTCTTTCAATACTTTACCGGCTTCGGTGGCTTCTTTAATACCGCGCTCCGAAAGATCCACATCTGTCCATCCCGTGAAACGGTTTTCTTTATTCCATTCGCTCTCGCCATGGCGGAGAAGTACTAATTTTTTCATCGTTTTGTGATTTTATTATATATAATTATCTGAATGTCAACAGAATTAAATGCTTTTTTAGTTTTGCAAATGTACAATTATATGATAATTGGAACAAATACTTTTTGAGGGATTTATGTAAAGATTGTTAATAAAAAAAATGTCGGATGTGGAAAGTCGGATGTGGGAAGCAATTTCGGATGTTAAAATATTGAGTTGTTGAAGGAAACCTGTCTTTGTCTTTATGATTTGTAATTATAAAACCAGCATACAGCAAAAGCCTGATAACAAATGAATTAACCCGCAACATTCCAACATCCAACATCACACATCCAACTTCCCACATCCAACATCCTACATTCCACATACTACATTAATAATAAGTCTCTATTTTTGCCAGATATATCCCTTCTATGAACGTTTACTCAGCCCCTTTCTGGCTCAGAATTATTTATCCAAAAGGATTGATTTGGAGAGTTCCAAGCAGCCGAAAGGAAGTATTCCTGACTTTTGATGACGGACCCGTGCCGGAAGTCACGCCTTTAGTTCTAAGCATTCTGAAGAAATACAATGTCAAAGCCACTTTTTTCTGTGTTGGCGAAAATATTCAGAAATATCCCGAGGTTTTCGATCTGCTTCTGAAAGAAGGACATGCCGTCGGAAACCACACCTTTCACCATATAAAAGCTTGGAAAACGGATTATAATGACTATTTATCTGAAGTTGAGCAATGCAGCCTCCTGGTCAAAAGCAATTTGTTCCGGCCGCCTTACGGACAGATCAGCAGAAAAATTGCGCGAAACCTTGGGAAAGATTACCGCATCATCATGTGGAGCGCGCTGACAGGCGATTATGATAAAATGCTCAGCGGCGACCAATGCCTGGCAAATGCGATAGACAATACATCACCGGGTTCAATTGTTGTTTTTCACGATAGCCTGAAAGCACTGGAAAGTATGGAATATGCCTTGCCGTTGTATGTTGAATATTGCCTGGGGAAAGGGTATGAATTTGGGAAATTGGATAATGTGGAAATGTGAAAATTTGGGGATTTGGGGATTTGGGGATTAAAAAGCTGGCGATGAAATCTTGAATAAAAAGAAAATAGTTCACTTCGGCAAGCATTTCGGCATGCTCAATGTGGCACTCAGTGTAAAAATAGAAAATAGTCCCGTTGAACAGTTTGAACCCTTGAAACTGTCACTGCGAGGAACGAAGCAGGAATCTTTGAACGCGAAGCATTGAACAACCTTGAACAACTTTGAACCCTTAAACCTTTGAACTTTTGAACTCTTGAACCCTTGAACAATCAAAAAAAAGAAAATAGAAAATAGAAAATAGAAAATAGTTCTTTTGAACCCTTGAACCTTTGAACCTTTAAACCTTTGAACCTTCAAACCTTTGAACCCTTGAACCCTTGAACCTTTGAACCTTTGAACCTTTGAACCCTTGAACCTTTAAACCTTTGAACCTTTAAACCCTTTGAACCCTTTGAACAACCTTGAACAACTTTGAACCCTTAAACCTTTGAACTGTTGAACTCTTGAACCCTTGAACAATCAAAAAAAAGAAAATAGAAAATAGAAAATAGAAAATAGTTCTTTTGAACCCTTGAA
>CAIRMR010000220.1 GCA_903879715.1 uncultured Bacteroidales bacterium | reverse complement strand
TTGTATGTAAAATGATTTTTGCTAGATTTTAGGGTACTAATTCCGAATCCTGAGTATGGAAACTTCATTTTACGTCATTCAATAAAAAATCCCTCAATTCTGCTTCATCCTTAAAAATTGATCCATCTGAATCGGTGATGGAATTCTTGTCACCGCGTGAAAGGGTAAATTTATTAATCCAAAATGTTGCTTGTATTTCTTTTAATAAACCCTCTCCCCTTTCCCGCATAATTGATAATACCGAAAATGTACAAGAGTGACATTGAAACCGGCATACTGGACATTCCCAAAAATCCATATTATTTACAATCAACGGAATTTCATAATCCTCCAACAAACATTGCGGACAATATCCATCACTATATTTATTAAACATATCGATTGGAAAAATTATTAAAAGTAAATCTATTTTCGATTGAAAGTATTCTTCTACTCTTCCAGCAATTCCCTGTACCCATTTGTCGGCGTATATTTATCCATGTACCTGGTCAGAGTTTCAATTCGGGTATGACCGGTGATCCCCATGATCACATTTAACGGAATGCCTTTTGTAATTGAACGGGTGATAAAAGTTCTTCGGGCAGTATGGCTCTCCAGGCACTTCCACTTTTTCTTCCTGGTTTCTAACTTCTGGTTTCCCCGCTGTTCAACCAACACTACTTCCGCATCAAAAAGGCTGGATTCCTGGCCCATCTTTTTCAATAAGCGATTGTAGGATTGAGTAGTAAAAAACTGGAGTTTGTAATTGTATCGTTCCAGAATCTCCCTGGATAACTTTGTGAGAGGAATGATTTGTTGGATATCTGTTTTTTCTGACTGCTTTACAATCTGATCGTTCATAATATGATGCTCACGGAGTGACAGAATATCGGAATACCTGAGAGAAGTCATGCATCCGAACAAGAATAAATCTTTCACCCGTTGGTACTTTCCCGGTTCCCAAGCTTTCAGCTTCTGAAATTCATCATCGGTCAGAGTAACAATAGTAGGATCATACGTTTTGATCTTTATCCTGGAGTAGTCAAAATTCAATTTCAGGTATTTCCGGCTTTCACAAAAGTTCAGGAAGATTTTGAAACTTTTCAATCGTTTCTTGATGGTATTGTTATTCAGTCCTTTCTTTATAAGATGTAGTTTAAGCTTGTTTACCATATCCTCGGTTACTTCAATCAACTGGAAATACTTTTTTGAGGCTTTTTCAAATGCAGTCAATGAGCTTTGCAGGTTCTTGTATTCGATTAAGGATTGTTGCTTTATATTTCCATGCTTCACCTCATTTTGTTTGAAAGTCATGAACTCCTTTATATAATCCTGTAAAGTGGAATTGTTGGGTAGCATTTCATTCCGCATTTTCATCTTGATATAATCCCGCGGTGGATTATTCCCGTTTTCCAACCGGTAGTGGTAAACTATATCCCTTTGTTTCTTGACCAGGCTTTGTATGATTTTCTGGTTTTCAGGTTGGTTTTGTAATTTTGGATCAATTCCGGTTGGGTAACGGAACACCAATCCTTTGTTGGAATAATAAATGAATACCTTTCCTTTCAATGCGATAACTTCTTTATCTCTCATTATCAGCGTGTTAAAATATCGACACGAAAGTAAGAATGCGCTTTGAGTAAAAAAAGCCGGATCAAGAAAAAGATCAAATAATGTAAAATATTCTTAATTCAAGTGAAAGGAGCTAAGAATTCTTTGAAAGTTAACGTGTTGCTTATCTGATAAATATGTACCTTTTAGGTAATAAGAAATATTTGTTGTATCTGATATCAATTCATATTTGAAATTTGCTAATTTTACCTACTCTTTATATATTCTACTATTAATGGATTTACTCTTAAGAAAAGCTTCCGAACTAACACCAGTTGAAGAATACAACCAGGTTTTATACAAACGGGATGATCTTTTCCGCCCATTTCCAGATGAGATGCTCAATGGAGGAAAAGTAAGACAGGCTATTAATCTGATTCATCATAACCTTGAACTTATCAAATCTGATTATCATTCAGCGATTGCCACTTCCTGCCAGAAAGACTCCCCTCAGGGTCTCATTTTAAGTCGTGTTGCAAGAGCTTACAGTCTTGATTGTTTCGTAGGTTATGGAAACCTTAGCCAAAAAACATTGGAAGAAAACAGGATTATACAAAACATCCGAAAGAATAATGGGATAGTTGAATCTATAATAAAGCAAGGATTCGATAATGCTATCACAAGCAGGTTAAAGAAACTTCAAAATGAAGGTGCTGGTAACAATTTCTACATTATAAAATTCGGAATTGATGTTGAACACAATCCGATAGTGGTTGATTGTATCGCGGATCAGGTACAGAATATTCCTGATAATCTTGATAACCTGGTTATCCCTACCGGTAGCGGTATCACAGGAGGAGCAATCTTACGAGGGATCAAGAAGTATAGGAAGGAGGTCAAGAATATATACTTGGTTCATATCTCTGGAAAAGATAGAGAGAAGAAAATAAAAGAAATAGAAGACCAGGTTCCTTACGAATATATAATGGGTACAGGGTATAAGTACAATAAGAAACTTAAGCTGAATGTCGTTGACGGATTTGAATTGGACTATATCTATGAAGCTAAAGCCTATGATTGGATGATGCATAACCTTGACCTACGGAATGAGAAAACTCTTTTCTGGTGTGTGGGGAATGCTAATTTTTATAGGTAAAATTTAAAATTGTATTTAATAAAATTCAACAACCTGACAAATTACCTGTATTTATTATAAAGTGTGATTTTATCCGGTATTTTCCAGGCTCTCATAATTGTATCTTTGGGGCTCTAATTAATTGATTTAATAAGCAAAATGGCAAAGGTAGTAAAAGAAAAAGCGATTGAGGAAACCCTTTGGGATTCGGCAAATAAACTGAGAGGAAGCGTAGAACCTGCAGAATATAAACATGTTGTATTGGGATTGATTTTCCTCAAGTTTGCGAGCGATAAATTTGAAGAACGCAGAAAAGCATTGATTGCAGAGGGCAAAGAGAGATACATTGAAATGCCAGATTTCTATAATATGAACAATGTGTTTTTCCTGGATGAGGTTTCCCGTTGGACTTATATCATTAAAAACTCGAAGCAAAACGATATTGCGCTTAAAATCGACACAGCCCTGCACAATATTGAGAAAGACAACAAAGCTTTAAAAGGAGCTCTTCCCGATAATTACTTTTCACGATTGGGGCTCGATATTACCAAATTGTCCTCACTGCTTGATACCATTAACGAAATTGATACCCTTAAAGATAAAGCCCGGGATATTGTAGGCCGAGTGTATGAATATTTTCTATCCAAGTTTGCACTTGCCGAGGGAAAAGGGAAAGGAGAATTCTACACACCCAAAAGCATTGTAAACCTTATTGCCGAAATGATTGAACCTTACAGCGGAATCATATATGACCCTGCCTGTGGTTCTGGCGGTATGTTTGTGCAATCCATCAAGTTTATTCAGGCCCACCACGGAAACACGAAAAACATATCCATTTACGGGCAGGAATACACCAACACCACCTACAAGCTTGCAAAAATGAACCTGGCCATACGTGGCATTTCGGGTAACCTGGGCGAAAAAGCTGCCGATACTTTTGGCGACGACCAGCATAAAGACCTGAAAGCCGATTATATAATGGCCAATCCGCCTTTTAACCAGAAGGACTGGCGTGCTGAAAACGAATTAAAGGACGATCCGCGTTGGCGTGGTTATGATGTGCCGCCTAAAAGCAATGCCAATTATGGCTGGATACTGAATATGGTTTCAAAGCTTTCAGAAAATGGCATTGCAGGATTTATCTTAGCAAATGGTGCTCTGAGTGGTGGAGGCGAAGAATATAAAATCCGCCGTAAACTGATTGAAAATAACCTGGTGGAAGCCATTTTAGTTTTACCCCGAAACTTATTTTACACCACCGATATTAGTGTTACGCTATGGATTCTGAATAAAAACAAAAAAGAGCAAAGCCGGAATATTGGTGATATTACCCGCCAATATCGAAACCGCTCAACCGAAATACTGTTTATGGATTTACGCCAATTGGGCGAACCTTTTGAGAAAAAGTATACTCAATTCTCTGATGTTGATATAAAGAAAGTAACAAGCACTTATCATCTGTGGCAATCAGTTAAAATAGAAAACATACCGGAACTATGCTACTCTGCATCATTTGATGAAGTGTCCAAAAAAGATTTTTCACTGGTGCCGAGCAAATACATCGAGTTTGTAAACCGTGATGAGAATATTGATTTCGACGAGAAGATGAAGAGTTTACAAAACGAATTCTCCGAACTGCTAAAAGCAGAAGAAGGATCAAAAATAGATCTTCTGAAAGTATTCTCTGAATTAGGTTACACTATCAAGTTTTAAATAAGTCAGATATGGGGCGCTCATTTTCAAACAACAGATTACTCAATAAACTTATAAATGGTGAATATTTACCAATATTGAATTTTGTGAAAAATGACGATGAATTACGGATTGAGATGCGTATTGGTAATCAGGCAAAAATTTATTTTAAAAAGTCCTTGATTATGACACTTTTCCCGATCCGGCAGCCTGAATTATTAGCAACTGGTTATTGGGAAAAAGGCATTAAACCCGAATTAATATTTAATAGTCCAGAAGTTTATTTTGAAACAGCCCAAAAGTTGGTTGAATGTCATAAGCAAGATGTAAAGAAAAACAAGGAGTTTGAGATTCAACAAAAAATAGCAAAGTATAACAATTCCATCAAGAATCAGTATTTGGTAATTGATATGGAATACCAATTTGCCCAGGAAAAAGTATTAAACAGAACCAAAGGTAAAACCCGCTTTGATTTGGTTGCCATTGATTTAAAACGCAATAAGATTATGTTACTTGAGCTAAAGCAAGGTTTAAGTTCTTTATCTGGAAACGCCGGTGTTGAAGATCATTTTCTGCGGTACCAGGAACACTTTGTACACTCGCAATTTCAATCGGCCTTGAAGGATGATGTTAAAGGAATAATATGGTCAAAAAATCAGTTGGGACTATTGGGATTTGATATCAGTGACTTGTTAAAAATGGTCAATTTGGCTGAAATTGATTACGCTTATGTTTTTGCTACTGACTATGAATCCGAAATGATAAGGTATAAGCAGCAATATGGACAAAAATATACAACACTGTACCTGGATGTTAAGGCAAATAATTTTATTCTAAACGATGGCATATAAAGAATTACAGCGAAAATTGCAGATCCAGAAACTTCGTTATAAACACCCCAAATTATTCAATCAGGATAAAGGTGGTGGGAAATTCGATAAATATGAATCCCTGCCCTTTGTTTTGTTGAATGGTCTAAATAATCTGTATTCAAAGATTCAATCGCAGGTAATTCCATATTTTGAAAATAATAATATTGTCTGGTGGGGTGATGATGAGAAGTATCCGACAGGCCATTTATTATCCTCTCAAATCCAATGCTTAAACTTTTTGTTTGCGTTAAGAAACGAAAAACATGCAGTACTTGCATTGGCTAATCTATTTGATTCTGAAATTGATGATGTTTTGGAAACATTAAATGAAATTGAGACCGGCTATATTGCGTTTGAATTTGTATATGAAAATGAAAAACTCTTAGGGGAAAATGATTTCGGGGCTAAACGTGGATCAAAGTGTACTTCAATTGATGCATTTATCACAGCACTTAAAAAAGGCAAAAAGATATTGATTCCTCTTGAATGGAAGTATACTGAAGTATATTTGAAATGTGAAAATAAATCAATTGAGCCCAGAAAAGGCAAAGTACGCCAAAATCGTTATAATCATTTAATTGTCAAATCGACTCAATTGAAAACTCCAGTTGATTTTGAAGATTCCATTTATTATTACGAGCCATTTTACGAATTTATGCGCCAAACTTTGTTGGTAGAACAATTGATATCGCAAGGTATCGCTGATGACTATTTGCATGTAGTGGTTATCCCTACTGAAAACATAGGCCTTTTGGATAATAACTATATTTTTTCAAAAGATGATTTGCAAACAACCTGGAGAAATAGCATTGTAGATCAAGAAAAATTTAAAATAATTGATAGCAAACAGATATTACAAGCAATTGAGAATTTACCAAACTACACTGAGCTATCAAACTACATTAATCAACGATATTTTTAAAATTAATGAGTAAATCAAATTATAAGCCGTTAGGAAAATACATTCAGCCAGTTATAGGTCGAAATGGCGATTTAGGTGAATTGCCTTTAATGGGTTTGAGCATTTCTAAAAAGTTTATCCCTTCTATTGCCAATACGATAGGAACGGATATGTCAACATACAGAATCATAGAAAAAAATCAATTTGCCTATGGTCCGGTAACATCAAGGAATGGAGATAAAATTACAATCGCATTGTTTAATGATTATGAAAAGGCTCTGATTTCACAGGCGTATATTCCGTTTGAAGTTAAAAATTCCAGCGAGCTTGATCCCGAATATTTAATGATGTGGTTTCGCCGACCTGAGTTTGACAGGTATGCACGTTTCAAAAGCCACGGAAGTGCCAGAGAAATTTTTGATTGGGATGAAATGTGCAACACGCTTTTACCTGTGCCTTCCATTACCAAACAGCGTGAAATTGTAAAAGAGTACAATGTTGTGCAAAACCGCATAGCCTTAAACCAGCAGATGATAAAAAAGCTGGAAGAAACGGCACAGGCTGTTTATAGGAGGTGGTTTGTGGAGTTTGAGTTTCCGGATGCAGAGGGGAAGCCGTATAAAAGTAATGGAGGCGAAATGGTTTGGTGTGAGGAGTTGGGGAAGGAGGTGCCGAAGGGGTGGGAGATTGGGAAAATGGAAGACGTAACTAAAATTATTATGGGTCAATCACCTGATGGGGAGTCGTATAACACCGAAGGAATAGGAACACCATTAATTAATGGTCCTGTTGAATTTGGTGATTACTTTACAAATAGAAGTAAGTGGACAACATCTGTGACAAAATTATCAGAAGTAGGAGATTTAATTATTTGTGTCAGAGGAAGTACAACAGGACGTTATGTAAAAAGTGATGGCAGATATTGTATAGGAAGGGGAGTTTGTAGTTTTAGAGCAAAACATTCACAAACTTTCGTTGATCTTCTTTATAAAAACAATATCAATAAATTACTTTCTTACACTACTGGATCAACCTTTCCAAACTGGGATGGGCAAACATTAGCAAACTATCCAATAATTGTTCCCAGGAAAGCTGTAATTAAAGCATTTGAAACAAAGGTGAATGCAATTATTAAGTATATCGAAAATCTAAGTATGGAATTAGAATTTACCATTAAGATGAAAGATTTACTTCTATCTAAACTTGCAACAATAGAAAATTAGAGATATGAAAATTAAGTCAGTTAAATTAAGAAACTTTAGAAGTTATAAAGAAGAGATTAAAGTTGATATTGGCAACCTCACAGCTTTTGTAGGGAAAAATGACATTGGGAAATCTTCAATCCTAGAAGCATTTGACATTTTCTTTAATGAGAATAAGGGTGTAATCAAAATTGATAAAGACGATATAAATAAATCTTCACTGGCAGAAGATGACAATGAAATTATAATTACTGTTGAGTTTGAAGAACTTCCTAATTCTATCGTAATTGATAGCACTAACGAAACAACATTACAAAATGAACATCTACTCAATCAGGATGGCAATTTGGAAATTTTAAAAAAATATTCAAACGCAGGAAAGGAAAAGGTATTTGTGAAAGCATTTCATCCGAACAATCCTGAATGTAGAGATTTGTTGAAGAAAACAAATACAGAACTACGGGCGATAATTAGTAATAAAAACATTGAATGCGAGAATAGAACAATAAATGCGGTAATGCGTGCTGCAATTTGGAATCATTACCATGATTCACTTCAATTAGAAAATATTGAAATTGATGTTACGAAAGGTGATACCAAATCAATTTATGATAAATTGCAAGAATATCTGCCTTTGTATTCTTTGTTCCAATCAGATAGGAAAAATAGTGATGGGGACAGCGAAGTTCAAGACCCATTGCAAGAAGCTGTGAAGCAGATTCTTAATAACGCTGAGCTTAAAATATTGCTAAGTAGAGTTGCAACCGAAGTTGAAACAAAACTTAGAGAAGTGGCATGTAGTACACTTGAAAAACTAAACGAGTTAAATCCCGATATTGCTAATTCACTCAATCCAATTATTCCAACATCCGAAAACTTGAAATGGTTAGATGTTTTTAAAAAAGTTTCAATCGCAGGAGATGAGGATATTCCTATAAACAAAAGAGGTAGTGGAATAAAGCGTTTGATTCTGTTAAGTTTTTTTAGAGCAGAAGCCGAAAGAAGAATTACAGAAAGAAGCAGTCCAAGCATTGTGTATGCAATTGAAGAACCTGAAACATCGCAGCATACAGAACATCAAAAAAAGCTAATTTCAGCTCTATTGATACTTTCGCAAGCAGCAAACACCCAAATTCTTTTGACAACACATAGCGGAGTAGCTGTAAAAGAACTGAATTTTGAACATATTCGTCTAATTGCACAAACAGGAGCAAACAAAACGGTTGAAGAAGTTATACCTAATCAGTTGCCTTATCCTTCTTTAAATGAAGTTAACTTTTTAGCGTTTAATGAAGTTTCTGAAGAGTATCACAATGAACTTTATGGTTTCATTGAAGCCGAAGGTTGGTTGAATCCTTATAAAACGGGGAAACCAACAATGTCTTACAATAAGAATTTTCGGGATGGAGGCACAAGAGTAGAACAAATAATTTTAACAGAATATATTAGACATCAGATTCATCATCCGGAAAATCCAAATAATATAAGATTTACAAACGACCAACTTAGCGAATCAATAAATTTAATGAGAGACTTCATTGAAGCACAACCATAATTGAAACGAAGTTCGCCGGAGAAAAATCAAAAAAAAAAATTAAATACTGAACAGATACAATCCCAAAATCCATCACCACCGGTCCATCCGGCTAAAAGGTTTCGATTATTCTCTTGAGGGAACGTAAATTTGTAACGATTAAAATTAGATGAAATGATAAACCAACTGACATGCCGAATACGAAGAATATGACAAATGGAGAAATTGACAGATTGGGTGAAAGAATAAAAGTTAATGGGAAACCATCAACTGAAGATCTAGATTTACTGCAGGAATTCCGAAAGTCTTATAAGGATCCTTTATCCAGGGTATTTGAAACCTTAAGAAGTTTCGCAATAAAAGTTGATAAAGAGGCCATTGTTACTTTTCGAATAAAAAGGATTGATACTATTATTCGGAAACTTTATCGATTTAAAGATAACGAAGAAGGTAGAATGCAACTTAGTAGAATGTGGGATATAGCCGGATGTCGTTGTATTTTCAACTCTGACGATGAAGCGTTAATTTATCGGTTGAAAAATGCCTTGGTTAAGGAATTTGGGAATTGTAAAATTAATGATCATGTTGCTATTCCAAAACAAGATGGCTATAAATCTTTACACATTTATATTCAGGACAAAATTCAAAACAAAAGGGTAGAAATTCAGATTAGAACAACTAAACAGCACAATTGGGCTACACTAGTTGAGATTATTGATTTGATTTATAGCACAAAGATCAAGGAAGGTTCAAAGAATACTGAACTGCAACGTTTTTTATTTCTTTTTTCAAAAAAAGAAAATTTGAATAAAGATGAAAAAACCGAGCTTATTAAAATTGAGAGAAAATATCGAATATTTAAACGGATGAGCAAGGTTTTTTCAAAGAATTATATAAGTATAAGGCGGCAATGGATATCACAGAATCAAAATAATGGTTCTTTTTATGTGATTGAAGCAGATAAGGATTTTACTTCAACAATTGATTTATTTAGAGATTTTGAAGAAGCAGAGAACGAGTATTATCTAAAATACACAAAAAATAGCGAATCAAATATCCTTCTAACTTATATAAAAAATGCTAAATTCAAACAAATTAGCAAAGCCTATTCTAATTACGTATTAACAATGCACTCATTTTTTGAGGACTATAAGAAAATACTTGAAGAGCAGGTTCTTGAAAAATTAAAATCCAACAGTTTTTTTTCATTATGGAAAAGTTTGAATCGATACAGAAAAACTACTGTTATTTATTTAAAAAATATTAGAAGCGAAATAAAAGAGTTGAATAATTGCCAAAAAGACAATTCAATAAAAAAGATATATAAACGTGAATGGGAAAAAGACCTGGGAAAAGAAGTCTCAACATGGAGGAATAGTACAAATCAATTTTTTATTCAACAAGATAAGGAAATTAAAAGAGGTGGAATTACTGAATTTCTGGTGGCTACTCAAATTAAGTTTTTAGCATGGCAGAGCAAATAGAAAAGCAATAAGCAATTGGTTTAGCAAACCTTTAAATGTGACTCTAAAGATTAAAACTAACAAACACTAAATTCCTTTTTTAATAATTGAAACAAATGCCCTACAATCCCAAAATCCTTCACCGCGGATCCATCCGGTTAAAATGGACGAACGATAATATTGGGGGGTAGATAAATCGTAAAAAAATAAATACAGATCAATATGCTTAACTTCGCAGAAGAGATAGGCTGCGAAGTTAAGCATATTGACTCAAAGTATCAAGTGGCATTCAAAATGTCAACTTAATTATGTGTACAGATAGAAGTAATGAAACTACACTTGATGGTATTGATATAACACTTACATTTGTCCAGTTTATTAATTAATATACTGGACATCCTGCTAATGGTGATGCTAATAGTCTTCTTATGAAAGTTGTTGATTATATTACAAGTAAGATTGAAAGACTTCCCAGAGGTTATGTTTTCACCTATGCTGATTTTACTACAGAGGTGAATAATAAAGAAGCGGTTATTAAAGCCCTAAACAGAATGGTAGAATCGGGCAAAATTGCGAAAATGTCGAAGGGTAAATACTACAAACCAGAGAATACCCCTTTTGGCAACCTGCAACCTAAACAAGCCCAGGTGGTAAAAGATCTTTTGGAAGACGATGGAAAGATTATCGGTTACCTTACCGGTTATAGTATTTACAATCAATTGGGCTTAACTACCCAGGTAAGTAATACCATACAGATAGGCAAAAACGAAATCCGACCCAATTTCAAACGCGAACGTTACACCATTTCGTTTGTCAAACAGAAAAATACCATCACTAAAGAATATATCCCCCTGTTGCAAATACTTGATGCAATACGCTATATCAAAAAGATACCTGATGCCACTATCGAATCATCATGTAAGCGACTGTTAGCTATTCTTGAAAATTTATCGGATAAAGATCAAAGCACACTGGTTCGGCTGGCATTAAAGTATCCACCGGCAACCAAAGCCATATTAGGAGCCTTGCTTGACGAATTACAACAAAATTCATTAACCGGACAGCTTTACAAATCACTGAACCCAATTACCAAATATAAACTGAATGGCGTGGGAAAAGCTCTCAGCACCATTGAAAAATGGAACATCGTATGAGGCTCCACGAAAATAAAACGCTTTTCAGGCAAGCTGTGCAGTTCACTTCTGACCAGATGCAGATATTACCCATTTTTATTGAAAAAGATTATTGGGTTACGTATGCTTTACATACCATTTTCAATCATGCGATAGGAAATGACACTGTTTTCAAAGGCGGAACAGCTTTATCGAAATGTTATAAAATGATAGACCGGTTTTCGGAAGATATCGACCTGGTGGTTTTGAGACGGGAAGGTGAAGCGAACAACCGGCTTACCGAGAAAATAAAAACTATCAGTAAAGTGGTTAGTTCAGTTCTACCAGAAGCTGATGTGGAAGGACTAACTAATAAAAGAGGTATGAACCGTAAAACGGCGCATTCTTACAACAAAGAATTTCAGGGTGAATACGGACAAGTGAGGGATGTAATTGTGGTTGAAGCTACCTGGCTGGGGTATTATGAACCTTTTACCACCCGAAAGCTGAATTCGTTGGTGGGTGAAAT
>CAIRMR010000219.1 GCA_903879715.1 uncultured Bacteroidales bacterium | reverse complement strand
TCTGAAAGATAAGCCAGACATAATTTGTCGTCTGGAAATTGTTCTGTGAACGCTAAAATATTTTCTCCTGTAAATTTCATTTCGATTAGTTTTTAATCATTTATTGATTTACAAGATAAGTACTTAATTGATCACCTCAAACAGTTTATTAATGGATTGATATTGTTGCTTCTCATACTTTCAATACCCGTCAGCGCGCAAAAAATATTTAGTTGCAACAATCGCTATGATGCTGACATTAAAGTATTTGTAGTTGAAAATCGTTACGATGCCGATTTGCTGGTATACAAAGTTGCCAATACCTATGATGCAGATGGAAATAAGGGCCTTTGGTATTTCTGTGAGAACAGATATGACGCAAAGAAAAAAATCTGGTTTGCTAAAAACAAGTATGATGCCGATTTACTGATTTGCTTCGTTGAAAACAAGTATGATGCAGGCTGGCGGGAGAAAACTAAAATGCACCTGTTATATTAGCAGTAAAGTTGCAAGTAAAATCAAGGTTCAACTTAAACGAGTTATGATTATAAAAACCTTAATTTCAATTATATAGATTCTATTAAATCTGATAAAAGCAGAATGATAATTGCATTTCGATAAATAAAAATTTGTTATCCCGGAGAAAAATTATCCCGAAGTAAAATCTGTCTTACTGAAATTAAATGCGGTATTTTTTTAGGAAACAAATATATTTTAGCTGAGGCTTTACAAATCATTTGAATTTCTTTCTTATATTTGTTCATGTGAAAATAATTTTCACCTTTTAATTCTTTAAAGCGATAAAAACACTGTATTTCAAACAGATATGACTTTAATCATTTATTGATTATTAAACAAAAACAACAAAGTCAGATTCTTGATGAAAAAGAGCAATAAATTCAGAATCAAAACAAAAGCATTTATTTGGTCCATCCATTGATCAAATGCTATAACAAAGCAATAAATTTGTGCCCTGATCAACAGGCAGTTGTAAAACAACACGAAGAAAATATTTAACAACCAATAATTATTAACCTTCAAAATCACTACTTATGAAAAAGTATCTTGCAATCTTTTTAGTACTCGGAATGTCAATAGGGATTTCAATTAAATCCTATTCCCAAACCAAGGATAACCCATGGGCATTAGGTCTGGGAATACATTGGGCCAGTTTTAGCAATATCAACCTCAAACTTAATGATCAGTTCAAAGACATGAAATTCCAGGGAGGACCCATCGAAGCTTCAGTCAGCCGCTACCTTACTCCTTTCTTTAATATGCAGTTAACAGGTGGATATCTCAGCCTTGCAAGAGGTGAATATGCAAATTACTCCATCACATCTAAAAACTATTGGTACCTGGATTTGGATGGCCAGATTAAATTTCTGGGCGGTGCAATCAAAGAAGATGCACTTATAACACCCTATTTTTACTTTGGTTTTGGTGATCAGAAAATGAACAAAGTGAATGATTTAAAAGCTCAGGCAGGTCTAGGTGTAGACATTAAAATTGCAGACAATCTTTCCTTGTATGCACGCGCAGATTATGTTTTTACAACCAATACAGAGGGTATCGATTACATACATCCTCATGCCGGGTTCAAATACAGGTTCTCATGCAAAAATGACATGGATAAAGACGGTATTGTGGATGAGGAAGACCGTTGTCCGGAAATATTCGGTTTAGCTTCATTGAAAGGTTGCCCTGACCGCGATGGAGACGGAATTGCCGATATTGACGATAAATGTCCTGATGTTAAAGGTATTGTCGCTTTGCAGGGATGCCCTGACCGTGATGGTGATGGCATAACGGATGCAGAAGATCGTTGCCCGGAAGCAGCTGGCTCTAAAGCGCTCAATGGCTGTCCTGACAGAGATAAAGATGGAATCGCCGACATGGATGACAATTGTCCTGATGTTGCAGGTATTGCAAAATTCAAAGGTTGTCCTGATACTGACGGTGACGGAATAACAGATAAAGAAGATGCTTGCCCAACTGTTGCCGGCCTGCTTGCTTTTAAAGGATGCCCGGATACTGACGGCGATGGAATTGCAGATAAAGACGATAAATGTCCACTTGTTCCGGGTACAATTGCCAACCACGGATGCCCTGACGTAACTCCTGTTGAAAAGGAACAGATCACAAAAATCGCAAAAGCTATTTACTTCGCTACAAGTAAGGACATAATCAAAAAAGAATCTGAAACTCCGCTGAATGAATTGATTCCAATCCTGATGAAATACCCTCAGATGAAACTTAAGATTGAAGGAAATACCGACAATGTAGGTAACGACGATTTTAACCTTAAACTCAGCCAGGATAGGGCAAATGCAGTAAAAAAATACCTTGAGAGTAAAGGAATTGCTGCTGAGAGACTGTCAGCCATTGGTAATGGTGAAAACAAACCTCTTGCCGATAATAAAACTGAAAAAGGAAGAGCAGAAAACCGCCGCGTTGATTTAACAACAGAATACTAGGCCAGCGCATTTGAAAATGGATATAATGTAAAAGGGAGGTCTGTGAGGCCTCCCTTTTCTTTTTCTACAAAAACCGAATCAACATAGGTTTCCGAAATTAAATTTCTCTTTAACGTTCATGATTAAGTTAAAAGATAATTATTGAACATTTTTAAGTGTCAGCTGAATTCTCTTACGTTCTTTATCCACTTCAAGAACTTTCACCCTGACTTTTTGGTTCAGTTTTACAACCTCATTCGGGTCCTTAACATATTTATCAGCCAGCTGGCTGACGTGTATAAGACCATCCTGGTGCACGCCTATATCCACAAAAGCACCGAAATTGGTAATGTTGGTAACCAGCCCATCGAGAATCATGCCGGGCTTCAGGTCACCAATTGAATTCACATTTTTATCAAATTCGAACAATTCAAATTTCTGCCGCGGATCGCGTCCGGGCTTCGAAAGTTCTGCCATTATATCGGTAAGCGTTGGCAACCCTACTTTATCCGTTATAAAATCTTCAAGCTTAATCTGCTTCCTCAAATCGTCATTATTAATCAGATCAGCCACAGAGCAACCGGCTTTTTTAGCCATTTTCAACACAACCGGATAGCTTTCAGGATGCACAGCACTTGCATCGAGCGGATTTTCCGATTCCCTGATTCGCAAAAAACCGGCAGCCTGTTCAAAAACCTTTTCCCCCAGTCGTGGAACACTCTTGAGTTGTTCCCGTGACTGGAACATCCCGTTTTTATCACGGTATTCAACAATTTTTGCAGCAAGTACTGGCCCAACACCCGAAACATACGTTAGTAACTGCTTACTTGCAGTATTGAGCTCCACTCCTACTTTATTTACACAACTTTCAACCACCGATTCAAGACTCTTTTGCAGCAATGCCTGGTTTACATCATGCTGGTATTGTCCGACACCAATAGACTTGGGATCAATTTTAACCAGTTCCGAAAGCGGATCCATCAGGCGGCGCCCGATAGATACCGAACCACGCACGGTAACATCATATTCAGGAAATTCCTCCCTGGCAACAGCTGATGCTGAATACACGGAAGCCCCGTTTTCGTTTACCATTAAAGCAATTACATCAGTATCAAAAGGAATACGACGAACCAGGTTTTCAGTTTCCCTGCCGGCAGTTCCGTTGCCAATGGCTATTGCTTCAACTTTATACGCTTTAACCAGGTTCTGGATTTTCGAAACTGATTGTTTTACTTCACTTTGCGGAGGATGAGGATAAATAGTCTCGTTATGTAACAAACGTCCCTGGCGATCCAGGACAACTAATTTACAACCACTACGGAATCCCGGATCGATAGCAAGAACTGTTTTCTGTCCTAATGGAGGAAGCATAAGTAACTGCCGTAAATTTTCGGCAAAAACACGGATAGCTTCCAGGTCCGATTTTTCCTTTACCAATTGCCGGAATTCAGTTTCGATGGAGGGTTGAAGCAACCGCTTATATGCATCTTTCACAGCTTCCTCAACCTGGCGCGAGGATTCATTCGACGACTTAACAAATATTTTATTGAGCGATTCCCGTGCCCGTTCAGCGTCAGGCTCAATATTTAGTTTTAAAAAACCCTCATTTTCGCCACGGAACATAGCCAGTAAACGATGCGAAGGTGCTTTCATCAATGGCTCAGCCCAATCGTAATACGTTTCGTATTTGATCCCTTCTAGCTCTTTCCCCTTTAGAGGTTTCGAAAATATCTCTCCCGATCGCTCGAAATGGTTCCTAACTCTTTGACGGCTCTGTTGATTCTCGTTAACCCACTCGGCAATAATATCCCGGGCTCCGGCTAATGCGTCTTCTTCAGTCTTAACATCTTTTTCAATATTGATATAAACTTTAGCTCTCCGGAATGGATCAGGCTCCTGCTGCGACATAATAATTTTGGCAAGAGGCTCCAATCCCTTTTCGCGGGCAATAGAGGCACGGGTGCGTCGTTTTGGCTTATATGGAAGGTATAAATCCTCAAGTTCGCTCATGGTTAAAGCGCCACGGAATGATTTTTCAAGTTCCGGAGTAAGTTTTTCCTGTTCTGTAACAGATGCTATGATGGCTTCGCGACGTTTTTCGAGTTCAATTATTTTCTCGTACCGTTCGCGGATAGCAGCGATCTGAACTTCATCGAGGCTGCCCGTCATTTCTTTACGATACCTCGCAATAAATGGTACTGTGGCCCCTTCCTTGAGCAAATTAACAGTATTAAGTACCTGGAAATCACGAACGCCTAGTTCATTTGATATTTGCAGGATATATTTCGTTTCCATTGTAAAATCGGAATTTTGTGAAAACACAGAAAGTCAGTACTTGAGTAATATCAGGCGTGACTTTTTATTGAAGATCAATGATAGAGTATGAATGAAGGAGAAGAATCTATTTTACCATCCCTGGGCCAATAAATCGATTACATGCATGGTTTTAATAGGAAGTTTATTCTTATCAATATAACCTTGCTGATGCATCAGGCAGGAAGAATCGGTACTTACAATATATTCGGCTCCGGTTTCTATAGCATGAAGAACTTTTTGCTCAGCCATGGCAGTAGAAATTGGCTCGTGTTTTACTGCAAAAGTGCCTCCAAAACCACAACAGGTATGGGTTTCTTTCATTTCGCGGATTTCAAGCCCTTTAACTTGTTTAAGCAAGTCGCGGGGTTGGGTAGTGAGGCCGTATTCGCGTAAGGCAGCACACGAATCATGATAAGTGATTACATGTTCGAAAGTAGCTCCTACATCCGTAATTTTTAAAACATTAACCAGGAAATCAGTAAACTCGTAGAAGTTTTTTTTGAGCTGGTGATATTCAATATGTAAAGCAGAATTATAGAACATTTCGTCGTAATAATTCCTTACAAAACCGGCGCATGATGCCGATGGCCCTACGATATAGCGGTTATTCGGGAAATCGCGGATAAACTTCTCTCCCACGGCTTTGGCTTCATCCCAGAACCCACTGTTATATGCCATCTGGCCGCAGCATGTCTGCTGATTGTTATAATTCACTTCCACCCCAAGTTTTTCGAGAATTTTAACCATGTTAAATCCTGTTTCAGGATAAATCTGGTCGATGAAGCAAGGGATAAATATGTCTACCGTCATGAATCGGGGTGTTATTGTGTTTCGAAAGCAAAAATATCAAAAATAAGCCGTTTTGCCTTCACAAAGTTATTAACCGAATGTTGATAGGATGTGGAATGTACGATGTGGAATGTGGAATGTGCGATGTGGAATGTGGAATGTGGAATGTGCGATGTCGAATGTGCGAAGTGGAATGTCAGAAATGGAACATTCTATTTTCTGTTTTTTATTCAACTTTAAATCAGCCAAACGCTGACAGGTCTTTCAGAGGCTGTCAGGTTTTCGATTCTCTATTTCCTTGCCCAAACGCTGACAGGTCTTTCAGACGCTGTCAGGTTTTCTATTTACTATTTTCTATTTAACATATCCCAAAACAAACCCAGCCTCTGCCATATCATCCCAGAATCCTGGATAGGATTTCTTAACCACTTCGGGTTCTTCAATGCAAATATCATCGCGCAGTATTGCCAGTGTGGCAAATGACATGGCCATGCGGTGATCGTCGTAGCATTTTACAATTTTCGGAGTGTGATCGTGTTTATTAATAAATGTAGTGCCACTTAAAAATATCTCATTATCAATTACATCAACCCCATATCCAAGTTTTGTCAGTTCATTTCTCAATGCTTCGATACGATCGGTTTCTTTTACCCTTAATGTTTTGAGCCCTGTAAAGTGACCTTTGGTTCCCAGTGCGGCACAAGTAACAATTACCGCCTGTGCAAGGTCGGGGCATTCAGTAAAATCATAATTAAACTCACGAACCGCTGGCTGAACTGATTTTGTAAGCAGCAATCCTTTGTCGGTGAAAACTGAATTTATTCCTAAATATTTATAAATTTCCGGCAAAACAGAATCCCCTTGGACACTTTCGCTTCGCAAACCTTTTAAAATAATGTGCGCGTCAGGTGTAAACGCAGCAACCTGGTACCAGAAAGCTGCTGCACTCCAGTCGGGTTCAATTATTGAAAAATAATCAATGTCGTCATATTTCTGTTCTTTAATAGTGACAGTATTACCTTCAAAAACCACATCTGCGCCGGATTTTTGCATCAAGGCCTGAGTCATACGTATGTAGGATGCCGAAGTGATTTCTCCCTGCAATTCAATAACAATACCACCTTTTAAAATGGGGCCGAGCATCATCATTGCGCTGATAAACTGGCTGCTGATTCCGGCGTTAAGTTTAACTGTCCCTCCTTTCATATTGGGATTACCAATGATTTGGATGGGAGGATAACCTGGAGTTTTAACGAATGTGAGATCAGCACCCAGGCTTTGTAATGCGTCAGTTAGTGGCTTAACCGGCCTGTTCTGCATTCGTTCGGTTCCGGTTATTACCCAATTACCCGGAGTAACTGCCAGCAAAGCGGTGAGAAAACGCATTACGGTACCCGCATTACCAACATTAATTTCAGTGAGTGTTCCCTGATTAACGCTACGGGTACCAATTTTCTGTAAAAGATCTTGCATAACAACGGTATCCGTTGAATCGGGAATCAACCCATTGATAGTTATTCCACCCGAAAGGCGGTTAATCACCAGTAGCCGATTCACAATACTCTTACTTAAAGGTAAGGTAATTGTGCATTCAACGAAATCCTGTTGGTTTGAGATACAGCGCATTCAATAAGTATTAACCTGAAAATGCAAATTTAGCAATAATAGGCATATTTACCGTTTTTGCCTTTGAAATAAGGAAAATCAAATGTGTGAGTGTGTCAGCTTAATACTGCTGTAATGGGCAATAATTACACAAAGAAGCCAACTTCCAGGTTAATATAAAAGTGAAGGCTTTCGAGAATGAGTTTTTCACCTGGAAACTTGTCGAAAACAGGCTCGCCGATTTTACGGATAAGCGAAAAATTCAGTTGCGAACTGCTTGCATTTTTTTTATCGTGACACATTAGCGCTAGAAGTTCATCTCCAGGTTTGGGTTTGAATCGATAATGCGGGAAATGCCAGCTCACCAGGTTGGCGAGTCGTTTCAAATCGTTCTTATCAAATCCGAACATCCGCATCGAAATAAAACTCTCGCAAATAAGGCCAATGGCAATGGCTTCTCCATGAAGCAGGGGATCGGAATCGTATTTCTGCGAATAGGATTCAATAGCATGGCCAACTGTATGACCAAAATTAAGTGATTTGCGTAATCCGGTTTCAGTGAAGTCGGAATTTACAATATCTAGTTTTACAGAAGCTGATTCCAGTATATTAACTTCGTTGCAAACCTTTTCGTGAGAATTCAGGATTATAAACTTCTCAAAGAGTTCTTCACTGTGAATCATAGCATGCTTCAACATTTCAGCGTAACCAGATAATTTCTGCCGCGTTGGAAGTGTTTTCAAAAACTCCTCAAAAATAAATACCGCTTTGGGAAGCGCGAAAACTCCGATTTGATTTTTAATGGAATTGAGGTTTACACCTGTTTTGCCACCAATCGATGCATCAACCATCGCCAGCAGAGTGGTGGGAATATGAATAAAATTGATTCCTCTCTTAAAAGTAGCTGCGGCAAACCCGCCGACATCAGTTACCAATCCTCCGCCAAGGCATATCATCAACGAATTCCGCACGGCATTTCCAACAACCAGTTGCTGCCATATTTTCTCAACACTTGCTATTGTTTTATTCGATTCATTGCTATGCATCTCAATAACCAGTGCCTCTTCAAGTCCGGTACATTTAGCTTTAAGCAGTGGCAAACAAAGCTCCCTGGTATTTTCATCAACCAGGATATAAATTCCCGACTTTTTGTATTCCAGAATAATTTCCTGCAACCGCGACCAACCAACGACACCAGAATATATTGAATTAGAAATGTTCATGTTGTTAAAGGTAGTAAATATTATTGGGATTGGATGGTGATAGGTAGGTTTTATTTTGACTAATTGACTTCCAGGTAAATACTGAAGATGAGCAGTAAATTTAATTTACAAATCACAGTTAAAAAAAAACATCATTTATCTTGTTAAACAAGCGACTCTCTTCCTTTATTTTTCACTTTATCGGATAAGAAAAAAGCTAATACACTACATGATCCTTACATAAGTAGTAATATTTACTTGTTATCAAAGTTTTGGCAAAGGTAAATAATTTCGTGAAGTGTAAAAATGAATAATAGCTGAAACTATTTCAATTATTAGATAGTAAATCTGAACTTCGTATAAAAAGGTTTATACATTTGCAAGGTAAAATTTATTCATTATGCTTTCATTCGACAATACCGGGATAGCGTTTCGCTACAAAAGCAACTCTGATCTATCGCGGGCACGATTCCTCTTCAGTACTATTGCTAATCCAGGGCTAGTTAAAGTTGGTAAATCACTCACCTATTTTGCCTTAAAAATGCATCTGCCTATTGCCTGGGCTATTAAACCAACACTTTATAAACATTTTGTGGGAGGTGAAACCCTGGAAGAATGCGAAAAAACGGTTAAGTTGCTTAGTAAATATAAACTAAAATCTATTCTCGATTATTCAGTCGAAGGAGGCAAAGATCATGAAACCATGCAACGCACCCTGGAAGAAACTCTTCGTTCGGTCGTAAACGCTGGAAAACACCTGGATATTCCTTTCTCTGTATTTAAACCTACAGCTTTTGCATCCCAGGAAGTGCTTACGCTGGCATCGGAAAATGCAGTTGTTGACGAGGAAACAGCTAAAGCCATACAGTTTTTCAAGGACTGTGTTGAAATACTTTCGAAAACAGCCTTCGACAACGATATCCCTATCATGATTGATGCCGAAGACTCCTGGTACCAGCCATTTGTCGATGAGGTTGTAACCGGAATGATGGAGAAATACAACAAAAAGAAAGCTATAGTATACAACACATTACAAATGTACCGGACCGACCGGCTTGACTTTTTGAAAGAATCTCTGAGAAAAGCCGAAGAAGGAAATTATTACCTTGGGATTAAATTCGTTCGGGGAGCCTATATGGAAAAAGAGCGTTTGCGCGCCTCCGAAAAAGGGTATCCCTCACCTATTCAGCCTGATAAAGAAGCTACTGACCAGAATTATGATGCGGGCGTTGCTTTTACTCTGGCGCACCTTGACCGAATATCGGTTTTCAGCGGATCGCACAACGAAATAAGCAACCGATTGCTCACCGAACTTATGGAAAAGCAAGGCCTTGCACGTAATGAAAGCAAAATATGGTTTTCGCAACTTTATGGAATGAGCGATCATATTAGTTTTAACCTGGCTGATGAAGGCTACAATGTAGCTAAATACATTCCTTATGGACCGGTTCGCAATATATTGCCATACCTGATCCGTCGCGCCGAAGAAAACACATCGATTGCCGGCCAGACAGGCCGCGAACTTGCATTGCTGGAGCAGGAACGCTTACGGAGAAAGAAAGGATAAGAAACCGTGATTTCAATAAAACATGAAGAGGTTGTATCAAAAATGGAAAATTTAACCGATGAGCGATGCTGTGAGTCAGCCGAACTGAACCGCTCAGGGAAACCGCTGAGAACCGCAAAGCATTAATTTGCATGTCATTAACTCTGTGGTACGCTGCGCCTTCTTTGTGTAACTCTCCGGTAAAAAGACTTTTTATACAGCTACTTTATTTATCAGCTTCCTCTAAGGCCTAATCAGTTGTTCCTTATTTTTTAAGCAGATTATACAAAACAACCGGAAATAGTTTAATTTTATCCACAATAGCTTATTAATTAGGGTCTGCTGTTTAAATAAGAAGGACTTGTTTGCCAGGTAATTATGGTTATATTTGAACAATCAAATGCACGGGAATATGAACAAGACCCACAGAAAGGTTGCACCTACCCCGCAATATGTCAGTCCTAATCAGC
>CAIRMR010000218.1 GCA_903879715.1 uncultured Bacteroidales bacterium | reverse complement strand
GCCTTACATCCAATGTCTTTGTGGTACTGTCCTTACATCCATAGTTTGTGTTAGATACAAGTTTAACTGTATAAGAACCGGCAGTTGTGTATGTATGGGATGGTGAAGGAATGGCTGAGGTTGCTGTGGCATCTCCAAAGTTCCAGAGGGCTGTTGATGCGCCTGTTGCTGTATTGGTAAAGGCAAAGCTATTTCCATTTAAACATTGACTATTGTTATTGATGGAAAAGGAGGATACAGGATTTGGATTAACCGTTACATCGTAAACGGTTGCCGAAGCAGCAGTACAAAGATTAGCGTTGGCATAATTCACGCTCACGGTTTGTGCTCCTGCCGTACTCCAGGTTACCGTAATTGAATTGGTAGTAGCTCCTGCGGTTATGGTTCCACCAGCCGAAACAGTCCAGGTATAGCCCGTCATTCCTGATTCGCTGGTATATATATTCCCTGCAGAGTTTGCACAAACTGAAGTAGCTCCTGTAATGCCTGGCAGTGGTAAAGTGTTAACAGTTCCGCTGACTGAAACATTTTCAGAAACAGCTCCTGTTGATTCAACTGTAATACTGCCGGCCGGATTGCCGGAAGCTGAATTTGCCAAACGCACATAAATAGTTGTAGTAGTGACTGTGCTCCCGCCTGGTGCCAGGCTAAGAGTTGATAAATAGCCGGATATAGCGGATGTCTTACTGATTTCAAATCCTGTCGGAGCATTGAGTATGATATTGCCGGTGAGATAAACCCCGGAAACAGTAAAACTCTGATTCGCTGATGCAGACCCGCTGCAGCCTGAAAATGGTACCATAGAGCTGGTTACCGTCAGGGTTGGTTCATCCATAGTTAAGGTAACAGCAGTGGCTGTATAATTTATCCGCAAAGGCTTGCCATTGAAGGTAACATGAGATCCTTCGGGTAGCAGGTTGAAAGTACCTGCAACACTGGTTGCTGAAACAATTGTAAACACGTCGCCGACAAGCGGAACAAAACCTCCGTTTAAGGAAAGCACTGCCCCTGCCAGGTTCACTGAGCCTGTAACGTTAAGCTGGGTGTAACCGGTGTTTAACTCAGCGGTGTTAATGGCAATTTTCAATTGTGTACCTGAAGTAAATGAAAGGGTTTTACCCGTCATGACTAAATCAACAGGACTGGCTAATGGGAAAACACCAGTGCTTGACGAGGTAGTCAGGTTCAGGTCCGAGCTTATGGTTTCAACATTACTAATATTGATATTTCCGGTATGCTCATCCCCTATATTGATGATTTTACCACTCAGGTAGCCGATTTCCGATGGATTGATACAAAGAGGACCACTGGGGGTCTCCGCAGCTGTGGTCAGATTAATGTCAACCCCATTGGTCCTTTGCATAAGCGAAAGACTATTGGATGAAACTTTCGCGATCATAGCACCACCAATTTCCATGCTATTCCCAATTACTATAATATCTCCACCTTGATCAGCAGTTGTAATGGCGCCGCCGCTCAAATAAATCGCAGTTGAACCTGGCCCGCTACCTTCTGTTCCGGTAACTTTAACCTGCCCGCCATTTGATGTGATTTTATTTCCATACCTTAAATAGACTCCATGGTTACTACCTGTAGCTGTATTGCCACCGCATCCGGTCACTTCAACGCTGCCACTCCCCCCGGCAGTGATCATGCTGGGCGGGGTAGACGCAGATTCTAAAAGTATGCCTCTATTTTGATTGCTGGCGCCTGTTCCGCCTCCAAGGCCATATACTTTTACGGTACCGACACCTGGGCCACAGGTAATGGTTGCGGCTTGAGTCATATACACCCCACCATTCCAATTACCAGCAGCTGTTGTGGATCCATACCCGGTTACTTCAACAGAACCATCGGGGCCTGAAGAAATAGTAGCACTATATGTGATTTTAACGCCATAACACTGGAAAGCCGATCCACTCCCACCGCCTGTGCCTGTAACCTTTACGAGTCCATTGCCGCCGGATGTAATTGCGGAAGAAGCATCTTGTATATTTACTCCACAGTTAGTATATCCTGTAACATCAGCAGCTCCATAGCCTGTAACTGTAACTGTTCCATTGTTGCCGGAAGTGATTATTCCTCCTGTTGAAACATTCACACCATAATTAGAATTAATTGCCAAAGCACCTGAACCTCCGCCATAGCCGGTTACTACTACGTTAGCTCCTGAGGAACTGATAGCAGAATTTGTACCTGCAACAGTTACGCCAATGTTAGTGCTGTTACTATTAACAACCGCTCCCTTGCCTTCCACGTTTACAGTGCCTGCCGTTCCACCAAGTATGGTACTGCCTGCACTTACATAAATGCCTGCCCTATTTGCAGCAGCTAAGGCTCCATTGCCTTCTCTTCCCCGTATAGTAAGTAATCCTGTTCCGGTTGCCTGTATTTTGGCATTGGTTAATCCAATACCCGCGGCATTAAACGTGGAGGCCGTTGCCTGCATATTCGCACTGAGCGTAAGCGCTCCGTTAAAAGTGGTAAGACTGGATAAAGAAGCGAAAACGATGTTCCTGTCGGTGGTAACAGCAATACTGTTCGAATCTGTAAAACTGCTGGTTCCGTTAAAAGTGATAGCTCCTGCCAGGTTATCAAGTGTAACATTAAAGTTATCAGAATAGGAATTGGTGGTTCCACTGTTTCCAAAGGTAAGCGTTGAGCCGGCAGCGCCATCGATAATAGTAAAGGCGTTGTAGGCCGTAAGCCCGTCAGCATTAATAGTTAATACTGTTCCATTGGCTTCAGCACCTGTGGCTGAACCTACCCAGCTGCCGCTGGAAAGGGTAAATGTATAGGTAGCTCCGGTTGATGCCACGGTGACTCCCGCCGAACAACCCGTTTTTACAGTAAAGGATTCATCTGAGGCATAAAAGGATGCACCGCTGGCATAGGCTGTTGCTGCCACATTTTGTGTGGTTGCTCCTGTGGATGCTATCGAAATAGTACCGGATAAACTACCAGTGGCAATGGATGCTACCCGCACATAAACGGTTGCAGAAACTGCACCGCTTACCGGCGTCAGGTTGAGAACGGAGGAAAAGGTTCCACCGGATGCCAGGCTGTATTGAAAACCCGTAAGTTCTGAAATGGTAATATTTCCTGTAAGATTGCTTCCCGTAACACCGAAACTTTGTTCTTCGGAAGTACTGCCCGCGCAGTATGCGAAAGGCAATAAAGTACCGGTTATAGTAAGGTTAGGAGCAGGTTCATCATCAGTGATGGTGATGCTATTTTGCTGAGTACCGTTTTCGGTTGCGCTGCCACCCGAAACGGCCATAATATCGGCTATAACGGTTAAGTTGCCTTCGTAAATGGCATCATTCACAGCGGTTAGATTTGTTGTTCCGGTTAAGCTGCCAGACGGAATTGTAATAGAGGTTGAACCGGCGGTATAATCCGTGCCGCCTCCCGTTGCTGTGCCTGTGTATCCAAGTGTTACAGTTACATCGGCAGTGGTTTTCACTGAGAGTGTGGCGGTGATTGTCGATACACCCACATTTTCAGCAATTGTTAGGGGAAGTGCGCTGAGTGTTACCACTGGAGCAATTTCATCATCGGTAATAGAAGTGGTTTGTTGCTGAATACCATTTTCCAACCCGTTGGTAACCCCAGTAATATCGACAACAATAGTTTCGGGCGTTGCGCCCTCGTAAATTATGTCGTTAATAGCAGTAACCGTGACGGTACCGGATAAACTTCCGGCCGGAATTGTTATAGTTGAAGAACTATTCGTGTAATCAACACCTGATGCTGATCCACTAAATCCCAAATTAACAGTAACGGTTTGTGCGGTACTATAGCTCAACAATGCAGTAAAGGTTGCTACCCCGGTAGCGGCTTCAGTAATGGTTGAATTGTCAAGCGATAAAGTTACCAATGGATTACTCACAGCAACGCTTATGGCAAAATACCGGGCTGGCGACGTATTTATTCCGCCGTTAACAATTCCTCCGTTATCAGTAACAGAAACGGAAATATGTGCCATACCACTTTGATTGTTTGCAGTGGTATACGTCAGCTTGCCTGTACCATCCACTGATGGTTGAACGCTGAAAAGTGCATTGTTATCGTTGGAAACCACAAATGAGAGTGTTTGTGCAATTTCATTTGCAGGGCCAGGGCTTAAGAATGTAGCCCAGTTGCTCAATGATTGTGCGGTATTGGCAATACTTTCCTGATCAGCACCAATTACAAACGACGGAACATCGTTAACAGCGTTTACATTTGTGGTTATCGTGTACTCAGAAAACGAATATGCCGTTCCGTCGTTTACTTTAAATGTAAAAGTTGTGTAACCTGTTCCATTCTCATTTGCCAAAGGTTTGTACCTTAAATACCCGGCATCAATATCTGATTTTGTGACATTTCCGTCAGCTGAAACAGATTCCCCATCTTCAACCATACCATTTGCATTATAATCCAAATAGAGCGTTCCTTTTGCTGGAAGAGTTGTAACCTGAAGTAATGTCATCAGATCACCATCAATATCAGAATATCCAAAGTCGGCAAATCCAAATCCGAAATCTACATCTTCGTTGGTGGTTACTGTTTTATTGGAGGCTGTTGGTAAGTCATTTATCGGATTAATTGTTATTGTGATAGTTGCCGGATTTGAGATTATTGGTATTGCATTATCATCATATACAACATAGTCGATTGCAGCTATTCCAGAATAGTTAGGAACAAGATTGAAAGTGATTAATTGCGTTAGGGAGTTAACCGAAAACTTTCCTTTTCCATCGAGCGTAATTGTTGTTTGTTTACCTGCTGTAATTGGATCGATATCTAAAGTTGTAACATCGATGGTTCCTGAACCATTCTGATCATTGGTAAAGACGTAAATCAATGAGAAAGGGTCATCTTCATTCATACTTGCCTCATCATTTACAGCTAAAGGTCCACTTGGATCTGAAAAGGTAATTGTTACCGTTGCAGTATTGGATATTGCTCCCTGATTGTCGCTAATTTTATAACTTATAGGTGTTGCAGTAATTGGACCAATAAATGCCGGTAACGGAGTAAACGTTACTATTCCCAAAGCATCCACCACATAGGTTCCCTGTCCTGCTATTGTAAATGTATTTTGGATGCCAGGAAATGAGGGATTTAAATCGACAGAGCTTACGTCAATTGTTCCATCAATATCTGTATCATTATCTATTATGCTGAATACCACATTCGCTTTTGAAGGGGCTGTTTTTGTATCGCTTACAGCAGCAGGGGCATCATTAACGGAGTTTACCGTTACTGAAATCATGCCTGGTAAATCTGCATCCGATGTTAAAACAGGAAGCGGTACCCCATTGTCATTTATTAAATAATAAACAGAAGTGGCGGCGCCGTTAAAATCCGGGACGGGAGTAAATGTTACATTTCCCAAATTATCAACACTGTAAGTTCCCTCACCGCTGACGGTAAAAGTAGTTTGTCTTCCTGCTATTAATGGATTTAGGTCAACTGTGGCAACATTAATACCGTTATCATCAGCATCATTGGCTGTAACATTAAAGGTAACCGGAGTATCTTCATTTGTGATTACAAAATCGGCTACTGCAGCTGGTCGTTGATTAACATGAATAACCGTAACTGAAATTGTCGCAACATTTGAAACCAATCCAAGATTGTCTTTTATTGTGTAGCGTGCAATAACAGGTCCTCCATAAAAACCCCATGCCGGGGCGAAGGATACGATACCCGACATATCTGCGGAGAATGTACCTTCGCCGGAAATATCAACTGATTGCTGAATTCCTGGCATCGATGGATCTAAATCAATTCTGCTTACATTCAGTATGTGATCAGTTGCAGCCTGGTCGTTTGTGGTTACATCAAAAGTGATATAACTACCTTCGTTTACATTGGGCATAATATCATTGTTTGCAACAGGAGCATTTGCCGCGGTTACAGAAATTGTGATGGTTGCGGTATTAGATGTGTGTCCGGAATTATCATTTACAACATACTCAATTGGAGTAGTTGTTCCGTAGAAAACTGCATCCGGAGTAAATGTTACAATACCTGAATTATTTACGGTATAACTCCCTTCCCCTATAACTGTAAAACTGGGCTGTATACCTGCCGTGTAAGGAACTAAATCAACGGTTGTTATATTGATAAGTGCATCAATACCAATATCATTTGTAGTTACATTAAAACTAACCGGAACATTCTGATAGGTTGAAGGAGAATCATTATCAGCTGTGGGCGGATCAATAACCGATGTTACTGTAATTTCAAGCGTTGCGCTTGCTGAAGCTGATCCCGAGTTATCGCTTATCCTGTAGCTTATTGGAGTAGCTATTCCGTTAAAATTTAATACCGGTATAAACGTAACAACACCAGAAACATTTATTGTATAAGCTCCCCGATTAACAACTGTAAAAGTTGCTTGAATGCCAGGGGTTGCCGGATCCAGATCAACTGTGCTTACATCAATTGTTCCGTCAACATCAGAATCATTTGTTGTAATGTTTATACAAACAGGAGTGTCCTCAAGTGTAGCTACAGCATCATTTACCGCCACCGGAGTGTCATTAACAGCGGTAACTGTAATAAATATTGTTCCTATATTGGAGGTGTTGCCGTCATTATCGTTGACTGTATAAGTAATTAAAGCATTCCCGTAATAATTTGTTACCGAAATATAGGTTACTACTCCTGATGCATTTACACTCCAGTTGCCCGTGACATTGGTAAATGTATTCTGAATACCTGTAGTAAGCGGATCTAAATCAACGGTTCCAGCGGTAACCGTACCATCTGCATCGGTATCGTTGCTTGTAACATTGTAAGTAACCTGAGTATCCTCGTTGGTACTGGTAATGTCATTGACAGCAATGGGAGGTGTAGAAATCTTAATTCCAAAATTAACATTGATATTATTATTTGTTGTAAAACCCGCTACATTGACTATCCCATCCGCAGTGCCATCGGTTCCTGTGGTTGAATTTAAAGCGTTGTTGTCAATTTCGCCTATATTGCTGCAGCCGGCAGGTAATGAAGGCACAGGAGTTTGACCAGCTGTATAGTTTGCTGTGCTAAGGTTTACCTTGTAGGCTGTGCTTGCTGATACCAGGAATTTATAAGTACCTGAAGAAGTAACCGGATAAGAATTCTGAAGCGCCGTTGTTCCTGCGCCTGCCAATAGTGTTGCATATAATTGTGATCCTTTAATAGTGCCTACTCCTGTGCCATTTACCAGGTTATCGGTCATCTCATTTTTATCCCAATAGACATTTCCCATAATATACAAGCTGGAATTAATGCAGTCAGATACCGGGACTGTAATGCAGGAAGGTGCCAGGGATTGACAATTATTTGATGCCGAAACGCAGACATTATAATTGCCCCCTTGTCCTGCACCGTTAAAATCCATTGTTGAAGTTGCTGTTCCCTGCCCCGTTACCACTGAGCCACCCGTAATTGACGACCAGGTATAAGTGGTTGCGTTTGCATAAGGAGTTACTGAAAAACCCTGACTTGATGCATCATCACAATAGGTTGCAGTCGGGGTATAATAAATTTTCACAGTGACATAATCAATATTGGCCGTTGCTGTTCCTGATGTACCCGTTGTTGTTGCCCTGATCCTAATTCCAAAATTGGTCCCGTTGACAATTCCAGGTGTTAATGATATAGTCGTTCCGCCTAATAAATTAGTTGGTCCGCCAATGATTTGAGTAGTTTTTGTGGATTGTGGAAAAGCCGACAGTGTTTGACTTGTTCCTATTGATGTCCATGTTGTTCCTCCTGTCACAGTGCCTACCGTTAATCTCCCACTTGAAACAGATCTTGTCCCGGTTGAAGTATAAAATCGCTCTATACTAACTTCGACACCAGCAATCGTGGTGCCTCCGGGTATTGTAAATCCAAAATTTGATAAATACAAATAAGCAGAGTTAGCATTAGAACTGAGAGCAACAGTTGAACATACCCCATTACTCGATGTGGTATTACCCACACCCGACCAAACGGTTCCTGTTGCTGTTGCAGCAGTCCCGGCAACATATGGCCCTCCTCCGGCACTAACCGGAGCATTTATTTGTGTTATAACACCAGTTCCGGTTATGGCATCACTAACTGAAACCAATGCACTGCCACTCAATCCGGCAGAGGCACATCCGTTTGCATCAGTAACCGAAACAATATTGAATGTTTTAGTTGAAGTAAGCGGCCCTACTACGATATCGTTGCCTGAAATATAGTTCGTAAATGTTCCTCCGCCATTATCAAGAGTTACCGTATAGGGCGAAGTTCCACCTGAAATATTTACTTTAACATTTGCATATCCGTTGTAACATACCGAAGAAGTACCTAACAGAACTGCTGAAGTAGCCGCCTGGTTAAATCTGATATTTACATCATCGTAGGATGAAGGGCATGATCCTCCTGTGGCCGTCCACCGAAGTGTATACAAAACACCTGTTGTTCCGGAAAATGATGAAGTTGGGTTTGCATCATCGGAAAAACTTCCGCCAGCTCCCAACTGAATTGACCATTTACCCCCACCTGCGATTGCGCTACCTGCCAAAGTGGTAGTATTTACGCCGCAGGTTGAAGAACTTACCTGGTCAGGTCCGGCATTGGCAACTGTAACAACAACCGCCGAAGTGTATACTAAGTCACAGGTTGTTTTATTAATGTAAATATGAGCAGTATACGTTCCGGCCTTTGCTATTGTTGCACCGGTAATAATTGGATTTTGTAAATGGGAAGTAAATCCATCAGGTCCTGTCCACAGATAAGTAGCACCGGGTGAATAGGGAGCCAATAAATTAATTGTTCCGGATTCACAAACAGGCGATGTTGCAGACGCTCCAACCCAGGGGCAGGATGTGGTTATAATAAGTGTTTTGGTAGCTCCGGATTCCGGGCACCTAAAGGCATTAATAATTTCGGGATTACTACTGTTAATCTGTGTGTTTCCCGAAACCTCTCCTGTTCCGACAATATAGGAATTGTTGTCAATTGTATTATCACAGGCTAAATAAACGCAATCATTTGTTACTTTAACCCTAAAACTGAATTGCGTACTGTCAGCGCCGGCAGGATTATTTAAAACCTTACCTCCGGATGTAGCATTTGTACCGGTTCCAATTCTCACTTTTACAACCTTGGAAGACGCAAAATATTCTGCCTCGTCATCGGCCACACCATCGGTTTTAACACCTGCATTTGCACCATGAAGAATTCTTATCGAACCCGGCACATATTCTGCATTACCCTCAATTGTATCTTTGATAAAAGTATTTACCGAAGGATCGGACCCTAAATTTAATCCGGTAATCGTATACTCAAGTATGTCACCGGGAGCCGCTGAAACACTTCCCGGACTTGTTAAATTCTTTACACGGGTAGCAGCTCGTAAATCCGGCTCGAAAACATCAATGGCTGATGTAACTACTTGTGTTAAAAAATATTCACCGTCTGTAGTTTGGCGGATTGTTGCCGAAATGGCATTGTTGCCAATATAATTTTTAGCAAAATTATCAGGAAAGAAAATAGTAGCATCATATCCCAGCGTATTTTTATAAGCAGGATTTCTTAAGGTCGTTAAAGCACCGTTCTTAGCCAAAGTGCTGTTAAAAACGTCGTTAACAGGATGGATAGCATCCGTAACATTTACAAAACCGGACGCTCCCTTAAATAGCAACTGGTCTCCAACATAGGAGCGGTCGCCATCGTAAACAACCAGTCCAAGCTCAAAAGTAACCGGGCCGGATAGAGGAGTGAGGAAACCGGTAATGGGAATATCAACAACTGCCCCTGCGCCACTCACGAAAGATAAACCATTAAAAACGGATAGATTTCTCATTGGTTGCAAGTTGTTTTTATAGATAACAACAATCGTCCAACCACCAAACAGGTTTTTCAGAACTGATGTGCCGCTAATGTCAGTGGCAACATTTGCAACGGTATAGTTCGTTGCCATACCGTTTGCTCGAAGTATGGAGGTAATATCCTTAAAACAGTGATAACTCTTATATCCTATAATGTTATCGTTCAGATTGTCAGCAATTAAATCAATATAGGAATTATTATCCGCTTTAAGCTTAACCTGGTTTCGGGTTGCAAAGTTCTCATCGCCGTAAGAGTCGTCGCCCCCCCAGTACAAACCTGCCCAGGAAATTTCGCTGCAGAGTGGAAGATTCAGCTGATCGCTGCTCGACATCCAGGTTGAAGCATCGTCATCAATATCTACATACTTGCTTAAATAAGCATTGTTGGTACCTGTTCCTGAAGGCGGAATTTCGTTTTGAGCTACACTATTGGGAATTGCCTTTGTGGAAACATTTGAGAGATAAATTATTCCGCCTCTTTGTGTAATGGTTTTGCGAACTGTAAAAGGGATAATAATCTGTGCAATTGACACCGAACAAGTTAAAAGCAGAATTAAGGCAATAACTATTTTTTTCATAAGTCTATTTTTTTAAATTTTACGGTTCACATACCTGCCCGATGCAGGCGGAGAACTTACCATCCGCCTTAGGCGGATACTTGTGTGTGACAATTTATTGGTATTGCTGATTTTTAAAGTATATTTCCTTATTTATCATTAATTTCTGTACGAAAGAGTGTAAAATCCATTTAAAGTGGACTCAGGTCTAGCATTTATGTTGAGGAAAATGATTAACAATAGTCCGCAATCTTATAATTTATTTTTTAGTTGCAAAGCGTTTATTTTGACGGATTTAACACTCAAAATTGCAATTCATTCTTAAAGTGAAAACCATTTTACTGAAAACTTCTAACGGCGTGTTGCTTTAAAGAATTCGTATTTATTACATTCATCTCAATTGAATATTTTAATAGTACAAATAAAAAACATAAAAAACGATTTGTCTGTAGGGAAAAGACTGATTCTCGTGTAGGATATATCCTACAAGGAAATTAAAAAAACAGGAAAAGCCGGATTCCGCCGACTTTTCCTAAAAAAAAATGACTCAACTTAATAGTTGTTTTATATGGACAAACTTACTGTCCTGGTTCTTATTCATCATTATTTACCATCTTTCAT
>CAIRMR010000217.1 GCA_903879715.1 uncultured Bacteroidales bacterium | reverse complement strand
GCACATTGTAAGCCATCAGGTGCATTTGGAGGTCCATATGCACAACCATTCTTCATAATTGCGGCATTACCTGAAAACACCCAATCCGAAGTAACGGGACGCATTAAAACACCTGCAAGCCCAACATTTCCTGCAGTAGCATCCGGTGTTTCGAAGCTTCCGTTAATTACTGGAGTTGAAACTAAAAATCCATCAATATCTGTGTAAGCACCATTTTGATTACAAACAATTTTTATGGTATGGTTTCCATATATTAAACCTTCCTTAGTGAAAAGGACTTGCTGATACAAAACACCAGGATCGTATGCATCTATAATTCCCTGAGATATTCCATCAATAAAAACCTCTGATTTTCCGCGATTAAATACTTTCTCACCAATATACCTGATCCCTGTACCGTTAAAAGCATATTCGATATAGTCACCAAGTACATTAGTATAATGAACATCATTATTTATGTTTAGAGAATTACCCCCATCGTAAAAAAATGATCCATGATATACAATACCCGGGTCGCTATCATTTATAAATTTCGACCCTTGTGCCTGAGATGTGAAAAAGAATACGAGACCTAAGGCAGTGAGAAATAACAGTAATCTTTTTTTCATTTTTTCTGAGATTTAAATTTATTAGAGAATTGGGTTAATCTGCAAACAAAACTAAGAGGTATCACCATCGGCTCCTTATTAATTCTGGTATTTTTCTTATGAATTTGTGTCAATCTTACTAAATCAAACTTATAAGTAAAATAATCTTACTAATTTATAGGTGGGATATACTAAAATCTTCAGGCGTGTTTGCATTATCACTGGTTAATACGCCAATCAGGTTTTTTCTCCGGCCTAAAGAAATGCCCCAATAGGCTCCAGCCCCGGAAGGGATCAGGCCTACGCAACCACGTTCGTGCCGGTTGTCCATACCGGTATGTGGGGCGCTCATCCATTCGCTAAAGCAAGTTTTATTGATGTCCATATCCACAAGCCAGTAATCCAGGTATTTTTTTTAGTTTTGTGAAGTAAGGTTAATTTAAAATCCAGTCTTTTTCACCGTACGCGTTATAAACAAGGCAGGATATCCGGGCAGGAAAAAGCTTCACATGTTCCGCATCGTGCCATTCGTTACCGGGAACGGAACGGGCAATAAATCCATTTTCTTCGTGGTTTTAAAGGGGGATAATAACCCTGTTTTTAATGTAATGCATATTGATCGCACTGATTAGTCCCTAAATATGGATCGATATTGTCCCTGAAAGAATAACCTGAGTATGAATTCAGAAAGGTTGAGGCTGAGGTTAAGGTTGAGCAGATAAATACTTAACCTTTACCTTAATCTCAACCTAAGTTACATAAGAGTTACTTATTTTTTTATAAGCTTAATTCGTTGTTTTGTTCCGTTTTTCGAGCTAACCACCAGGAAATAAATTCCGGAATTTAAATTTGAACCGATTTTTCTTTCAAAGTTGTTCTCTTCCGGGCCGGACTGACTGACAATATCCCCAAGCACATCATACACAACCAGGCTTGCCAGGGCATCCTGGATTATAACCGTAAAATTGTCTGAAGATGGATTTGGGAATACCCTTAGTTCCGGTTTATTTAAAGGATTCAGCCGTGTTGCGAGCAAAACATCCACACGGTGCAAAGTAATTACACCTGCAAAGTCAAAATGTAAAACCTGGATTCCCGCTGTAAGTTTCAGATCAAAATTTACATTGAACCAGGCCTGGGCTGTACCGGTATTTCCAACATCCACGGTTCCCATGACAATGTTATTGGCGGTTATAGTTATCTTCCTGGAACCTGTTGCAGCAGGTACCCGGAATGTTAACTGATATGTTCCGGTTTCCGGAATGTTAACCGGGTATTCAGTCCAGCCATAAGCTACTTTAAGGCTCATTCCTCCATCGCTGTCGGTAGAAGTAATTACCACTGCATTTTTACCGGCACTATACTCTTCAGCCTTAATAGTGCCCGGGATGAGAAATGGCAGCCTGGCTTCAAATTGAAGAGAGTTCGATTCACTAACCTTACCATCATTATCAACTATTTTAGCATGGATTTTATGATTTCCGGGTTGCAGATTATTTAAGGCGAGTTCTGTTATAGTTTCCGCACTAACCAGTAAATCATTATCATAGATTTCCATTTTAGAAACTATGCCATCCAAATCGGCTGCGGTTACCAGCAATGAATCGGCTGCGGTATAGTAATTCTGTATTTTATTGAAAGCAAGGGATACCGAAGGAGCCGCATTTTGTTTAAACAACATGGATGAAGGAATAAGGTTTCTGGCTATTTGGGAGCTTTCAATTTGAATATCCAATAGTTTTGTATCCGGTTCTTTGGTAATGTATTCAAGTCTGAATGCGTGTTTCCCCGGCATCAGTTTAATTGTCCCGTTTTGCAGTCCCGGAATCTTTCCTGATGCAACAACCAGCTGGTCATCAATATAGAGCCTGGATCCGAGATCTGAGTTCAGCTGGAATTGATAGGCATCTTTGGTGGATATATCAAGATATCCGGTAAATAATAATCCGAAATTTTTTTCTGCTGTATTTGGAAAGACTATTGATTTAGGATAATCGGTTTGCGTCGGATTCAGAGTATCAAATGCAGGAATTGTATCAAAAATGCCTTTGAAAAGCTCACATTTCAGACCAGAATTTATACCCTGCGGCGTTTGACCGAAATGGTAACGATCAGCTGACCAGATTTCTTTATACACGTAGTTGAACCTTGCTCCGGGAGCCACATCTCCATTCACATAAAAGTCCATAATGTTTCCGTCTTCCTGCATATTATCACTCCACTTGAATTCAAGATCGATGCCCTTATCTACCTGAACGCCAAGAATTGAACGCTTAATTTTGAGAACGAGTGATTTCCCGTCTATGGCATAGGCTGCAGCGCCAACCTTTGCCCAATTCCATGAGTTCTGGCTCTTTTCCACCAAAGCCGAATCTTCGGGGCCTGAACGGTTAATGATATAGTCATATCCTTCCCAACCCGTTGATTTGTCGCGGTCAATGTCAATAAACAGGCGCATCCATTTCGGATCGGTCTTATTAGTCAGGGTATCTGCCGTTTCAACATAAAAATAAATATAAGATTCGTCGCGGGCAACTTTAGCCGATACCAGGTCATTTCTCCCGCTTGTGTTGGTGTAAACAAGACCGGTGCCCTGGCCGGGATGGTTGCGGTGCATGGTGTTGCCTTTGTAGGAAGTATATTCAGGTTTTACACCCACCCAGCTATCGGGAGTTGCCAGGTCAATGGTTTTAGGTTCTGAAACTGTGTCCTGGCTGGCCATTCCTTTAAATTTGCGGATATTACTAATCAGCTGCATGTAATACACATCACCTTTATTCCCCCATGATTTAACAGGTTCAATGTCCCTGCTCTTTTCTGCACTGTACTCATCCACAAATGCGAAGGGTTTTACATCCCAATCAGTCCATCGTCCGGCAGTCCATTCGTTCCAACCGGTTACAAAAATAAAGTCAGGATTGAGGGTATTAGCTCCATTCCATTGCTCCTGGAAATTTAGTCCTTTTAAATATGCGTCCGGACTTGAATTCTGGCCATTAGCTTTTGTGTAACTGCGGCCGTAGGACAAAGGAGTATTAAAACCAGATGCATGGCCACCGCTCGCGTCAGATGCATTCTGTGCCACGCTGACTGTTGTCTGCTCAAAGCCACCCCCTGGTCTTGGAGCATATCCATGTTGAGGATAATTCTCAAGCCACGACCATTGATCGTTGCGGGTTGGTCCGTTTACATAATCAGGTTGCCCCGGACGAAAAGTGAAGAAATTTTTCATTTCATCAATTCGTTGCGCAGAAATCCCCAATCCATCAATAGCAACCGGAGTGTGTAGTGTACCGTTAGTTAATTTTGTGAAATTTGTAGCCGTGGAGCCATAAGAAATTTCAGACTCGTAACTTCCAGCCGCTACAACGCCATTGTAATAACTTATTGCAGTATTTGTACCGTTAGTCCATTTCCATACTCCGACCTGTTGCGAACCACCACTTAATTCCCATACATAATCTCCTGCAGGTTGTGTTGTAAATGTTAAAGCAAGTTTGGCATTATCATTGAAGTTGACAAATGTTTTTGTTGCAATAACGTTACCTGCAACACTTTGGGCATAATTAGTATTCCATTTGTATAACCGCATTGTCAAACTCCCTAAATTATCTCCCCAGCTGGGACATGCTGCGTTTATGGCACTAAAGCCTGAAGTTGCAGTAAATTTTAATCCGGCCGAGTTTGCAGGTTGGGATATCATTTCCGGATATGCCATTATCAATGGTTTATTATTCCACACAAACCACAAATCTTTATAGAGTTGAGGCTGATACAGGTCAGTATATAATTCATCCATTGCTTTTAACGAACCTTCCGTTGCACCAAATGGGAGCAGAAATGCGATCCGGGGTGTTTTTACACCATCCTTTCGTGCCTGATCCCAAACTTGTAACAGCGCCATGTAGGATGATTTCCAGGTAAAACTGCCATTGGTACAGTCAAAGAAAACTACATCAACACCTGCATCAGCTAACATTTCAGCATGTTTCCGCAAGAGCCATTCATCGGTAGTACGATAATAACCAAACAATGGTTCATCCCACCAAAATGTCCCACCAACTATCCCTTTCCATGCAGGGTGATTTAATTCAGTAGCTGCTTCCGGGTATTGGTTCAGGATTTCGGTTATATTCATAACTGCCGGGTCAGCATTAAAATCAGTATGCCATGTCCAATAAAACATGCCGACATATTTATTTTTCTGAGGCCCCGTTTCTTTAAAATCGGGTAAAGTTCGCCCCAAACCATCCGTAGCAGTCCAGCTGTTGCTATTTATAATGAATTGATTTTGACTGAATGTTTTGGTGATAGGTAAAAGAAATATCGCTAAAACAATTATTATTGATGATTTTTTCATGGGGATTAGTTATATAATTCTTTTTATGAGTTGTATAATTCTTTATAGTAGTATTAATCATTAATTGGCAGGCATTTTTAAAAGTCATAAGGAATGAGCCATAATATGATTTCTCTTGCCTGTTTCAAAAAGGGGCTGACAAAATGTTTTCAAAACTATTTCATTGTGCAACTTTTTTTTATACTTAATTTTTGAGTTGCAAAAGGTTTGCTGCCTCTCCATTTCACAAAAGAGTTCACTCAAATAGATTACTACTGCAATCTGAACTTCCTGCTGCTGGTATTTTTTTCGTTTTTAAAAACTAATTCCGAAATCATCTCATATTCGCCCTGATAATTAAACGTATCATCTATCTTTATTGTGAATTCCTGAATAGTTTGGCCGGAAGGCTCAATTTTCACCTTTGCAACATACCGCTGAATCTGATTTTTGCTGTTTCTGAGAGTTAACGTTACTTCCCCTTCCCATTTTGCAGGTAAATCATTGATGATATATACCGGAACAGTTAATTCGCCCCTGGAATAGGTTTTATCCCACTTGTCAATCATGAGGCAAAGCGGCGCGAATTTGTTTTTTAGAATACGGTAGAAAAAAGGATCAAAATCGAGTTTCTTAATGTCGATAAAATTATCGCTGGTTTGTCCTCGTGGATTGCTGCTCCGGGAGTACCCCAGGCCGCAAAAGTGTAAAATTCCAGCCGCCGCCCTGTTACAACGCCAGTATTCAGTTAGTACCCCTATATTTTCCGCATGAATGATGCGAATTTGTTTCTCGCTGAGCGAATTAAGCTGAAACAAGGTTTTATACACGCCATCAGTGAGCGTGGTTGGTGTTCCATCGCGGTTTATCCATAACCAATCGTATTCATTGATAATTACCGGGTTTTCGTAGCGTCCTTGTTTTAATGGTGTCCACTGATTGGGATCATTATCCGGCATACGAATGGTATCAAAGAATTCTTTCATAAAACCTTGTTCAGGTTCTGCTTTTTGCTGCCCAAGTTGGTGGTACTGCATAAACAAGTACGGATGAGATTCAATACAATCTGTATCAGACTGTGGTGCAGCAAATCCGTTATCCCACGGTCGGTTCGACAAATCTAACTTCCGGACTTTGGCAAGAGCCTGACCGGTCAAAGGCGTGGTCGTTTCATTTTGAGCATCCCATATCACCACACAAGGATGATTCCAGCGTTCACGCATCCAACGTGTGTATTCAGTGAGAAAAGCGCTTTCGGTAAATTTAAAGGGGGTGAATGCACACCACAATGGATATTCGTCCTGAATCAGAAAGCCGGTTTCGTCAGCAATTTGGTACCACAACTCGGGTGGGAACCCAATGCAGTAGCGAATGCTGTTCCAGTTCATATCTTTGAATTTGGTATGCAGTTTTGTGACCCATTTCTTATCCCAGGGTAAGGCATTTCTGGATGGATCTTCAAAAAAGCGGTGAATACAAACATTGGTTCCGAGCATGGCGTAAGGCTTATCGTTCAAATACGCCTTTTGGGTACCTTTATCAAAACGGAAACTCCGCATTCCGAATCGCTCGATTTTGCAGTCGCTGCCTGTAGAAATACTTAATTTGTAAAGAAACGGCGATTCGGGCGACCAGAGTTTGCAGTCTTTGATAGGAACTGTGAAATCAAGCATGTTAATTCCCTTTTTCAGTGGATTAACGGGCGAAACTCCCTGCCCGGCTTTTTTTTCTGATTTATATTCTGAAACGATATATTCCAGGGCAAAATCGGGAACGTCCATATCGCTTTCAATTTCGGCCTGAATCCTGATTTGCTGCTGTTTAATATCAGGTGCAATCTGGATATTATTTATGAATGGATAGCCGGAAAGAATGATTTCAACATTATCATAAATACCGGCAATGTATTTGATTTTTTCAAAATCGTTTCCGTTTGGAATTGTGTCGGGAATGTTATCCAAATAAGCACCAATTTGTATAGTTATGTCGTTGGACTGACCCGGTTTCAGAAATTCACGGATGTTGAAAAGTGTTGGCGTAAAGCAAAACGGATTGTATCCAACTACCTTGCCATTCAGGAAAACCCTTGTTCCGTACGATGCCTTATGAATCTTTAATATCGCTTTTGCCGGTAAATTCTGCGGAAGAACAAAAGTCCGGTGGTAATTATAGAAGTTTCGTTTTGAACATTTAAAGCCGACGCTGTCGAAAGGGGTTTCAGCCATATCAACCAGACCGGGGACCATAACAGCGTTTGAATACTTTGCTTGCATTCCGGTGGTTTTGCCTTCGCTAATTTCCCAGCGTCCGTTCAGGTTAATCGTTTTTCGCACTTCTATCGCCCGGCTTGCATTTGCAAGCAATTGAATGCCTACTAAAAGTAAAACTATAGTCGCTTTAATTTTCATTTATTTTGAGAATAAATACAATCAGTTGTTATTCTACTATTAGTTTCTGCGTTGCAAACATTACATCACCGGCTAATTTCATCAGGTAAATTCCCTTGGCTAATGAAAGATTGATGGTTTTCATACCGTTAAATTTCTCGTTACTCAGGAATACCGTTCTGCCTGTTATATCAATTATCCGGATGCTTTCCACATGATGCTTACCTGTTTGGATAGTGATCCTGTCGGTAGCCGGGTTCGGATACACGTTAAAAGTTACAAATCCTGCATCGGATATTCCATTGATCAGCGTCTGAGCATAGAGCTGGCTTTGAGGCACTACTTCCATTGGATTGGAGGCACTGCTCCATTCAAGTTTTACTTTCGCGTCACCGGTTTTTTCGGCAAAATCCACTTTTATGGGTACTTTCTGCCCCGCCGATAATACCATGGTTCCGGTTATCGTTTTTCCTGAGCTTGTTGATACCCAGCCATCAACCACCAGTTGATTGTTTATCCAAACCCGTCCCATATCATTCACGGTGAGATAAAAGGTATACAGTTCAGAGAACAGTGGCTCAATCTGGCCTTGCCAGCGGGCGTTCCAGAAATCCTTGGCTATACCACATCCGGGTGTAACATCGGCCCATACTTCGTCAATAACAGGATCAATTTCAGAGCAGATGGAATCTTTGAACCAGGTTCCGGGAGCAGAACCTTTCCAAAGGGATTTATCGAGGCCCGTGCCTTTGCCGGGATACACAACATCTTTTTCGGTAAAAACAATTTTATCTAATTTCAAATCGTTTGCCGCGTTATTTACGAAAAACTTCAGGATATGTTTCCCGGCAGCAAGTTGTAAGTCAACCGCTTTGTCCGACCAGGTATCTAAATCCCCGGTTGTGGGGAAAGAGATGATCCCTGATTTATCGTTGTCATCCACGTAAAGTATGGCTTCTTTTCCGGCACCGGTTGCGGCATAATTTATGCTTGCCGTAAATTTCCCTATTGCATTCACATTCGCGGTATATTCGAGCCATTCGTTGGTGTTCACCCAGCCAATGTTGTTCCCGCCACCGGTTTTTGCTTCAATGTCAACCGATTCGTCGGGCCGGTATCCACCGCCGGTGTTTCCTATATTGGCATCGGCATAAGCAACGCCAACTCCACCACTGTCAAAATCTTCGAATTCAATAGTGCCGGGAATAGTTAAGGTTTTATAAGCGGTTTGCGGAATAGAAATTATTTTTGAAGTGCTGAAATTGTAGTTGAAACGTCGGTCGGGTGCCGATTCGCCATCGGTAAAGAAACTATTAATGCTGTCAAGCTGCTGTGCATTATCCGACCAATGGAAATAAAATTCAGGAGTTGATTTAGCCATCAATACAGCCGTTCGAGGCAAGCTCAGTTCCATCTCTTTACCCGTCAGTTTGTAGGGCACAGTCACTTCGTTGCCCCAGTTTTTGCCATCCCATTGTTTCAGCGTGGTTTCGGTAGTTGATTTTACACCTAAATTCACAACATAATCGTATCCTTCCCAACCGGTTCCCTTGTTTCGATCCACATCCATAAACAGCAGCATCCAGTTTGGACCGGTTGACGGTGTAAGGATTTGCACCGTTTTCACATAGAAGTAAATGTTATTTGCATCGAAAGTGGCCCGGGATTCTGAAATATCGTTTCGGGCTGTTGTGTTTGTAAGTATTGCGCTACCAATTACATTGCTGAAATTCCGGATGGAAACATCGCCTTCCGCATCTTTGAAAACGGGAGTAACATCCATCCAATCGCCAAAATTTCCGTCAATCGTAATCATTTTACTTGCCGAAATTGGTTCAGGAGCGTTCATTCCTTTGTACCTGCGGATATGTGATACTAATTGATAGTAATAATTATCAGTAATCCCATCTTTCATTGGACCGATATCACGGTTAAATTCCCGGTTAAACTCATCCACCACATACCATCCATGCTGAAGATGCTTACCATTGGCATCTGTATTCGGACAAGTAGCCTGGTTTGCACATCTCCAGCTGGGGTCATCCCAGTTTTTCAACATATACGGGACAGGGTTTTTTGCATCTGATATCCACGCTCCAGCCATAAGTTCGTTCCAACCGGTAACACACACAATGGATGGATCAACCTGATGTGCCCGTGACCATTGTTCTTCGAACGCAAAACCATATCCGGACTGGTCCGTCTCCCAATACATGTCATATGGGGGATTCTTTTTATTGTGCATGCTAGCACCCTGACCACCGGTAAATGTGGGTGCTCCAAGCGCTTTAGAAACGGGCATTTGTTCCGGTTTACCTTCAAAAGAAGCATAATCCTGCGGATAAGTGTCCAGGAAATTCCACTGATTGGCATCAAAAGCCCAGGTTTTACGCCATGTAAAATGGTCTTTTATACCCTTGTCGTTAATATCAGGCCATTGTGTTGCACATTTAACGGTATCAGCCATTAATAATGGTTTTCCCTGCCATTTGAAAAGCAAGGGGTCATACTCGGGATGGCTGTATATTTTATCCATAACACTCGGCATTGCCAAATGATAGTTCTCATTCATAAAGAATGAGATTTTGGGGACAGGGATACCTTTGTTGTACATGTCCATGGCAACGGCCATAAAACTTTCGAGCGATTTATCGCCCTGATCCCCGTTGGTAAAGTCAAAAAACACAAAGTCAACACCGGCATTGGCAAGCATCTGCAGGTTTCTGCGTGTTGACCAGGGGTCGCTGGGGTGATAAAAACCGTCTTCCGGTTCACCCCAGTAAGAATCCGTAAATTCAAATGCCGGGCTTTCCGGGTTTTCGAGCATAAGCTGCTGGTAAGTTTTCATTGGCGCTTTAAGGCGACCGTTGGCATGCCATAACCAGTAAAACATTCCCACATATTTATCCTTGCGGTAATCACCGCATTCGTCATGGCCAGGTAAAATGCGGCCGAGCGCATCGGTAGCTGCCCACAAATCGCCATAGGCTTTGAGTTGTACTGTTTCAGGTGAATAAGTCGGGCTCTCCAGAAAAACAGTTTGTTTCACTTCTTCAGCAGGGTAATACTCTGAATCACCCGGCTGGCTGGCAGCAAAAACAACCATTCCGGGTATTCCGTTTAAAGTAACTAAATTCCCGTTTATTGTGGCAGGACCCGAAACAATCCTGAATTCAAGGGGTAAACCCGATGTTGCCGCTCCTGTGAGTAAAAATGGTGCGTCAGTACTTTGTTTTTTACCAATTAGATCAAAACTGATAGTTTGGTTTTTAAGGTTATTAAATTGCATTGCTACACCAAATAACCTGAGCGTTGCATCCCTTTGGGCAATGGCTACTTTACCTGTAACTTCAATCTCGCGGGCTGAAAAAGTGCCGGCAATCTGCATGGCCGAATTAAACACTGTCCCTGTGGTATAGATACTTCCTGCTTTATCGCCAAGGTTTATCCGGATAAAAGCCAGGCCGTTACAATAAACATATACGGTGGTTCCAAAATCTTCGATCCGTAACGTTCCTTTGCTTTTGAGGCTTGCAACACCAGCAGGTTTTGGAACTTCAATCCGTGTTACTGGTGTTGCGTCGCCGTTTAATGCACCCGTAAACTGGACTATCATTTTACTCCCATCTTCTGATGGATAAAATGCAATGCCCTCGCGGTTGAACCCGGGATCACCTGAAGCAGGTTGTTGTATGTCATCCGGGTCAGTAGCCGGATTTACCCTGATGATTACACCTCCACGATTACTTCCACCGGCATAATCAATATCAGTCTGAAGAATATATGGAGCTACATACAATGCTTTTGAAACCAACACACGTTTTTGTATCCAAACAAATTGCAAATACCCGGAAGCAATATCAGGTGCAGAAAAAATATTAACTTCTTTCGAATTCCATTGTCCGTAAAATGTGGTATTGTCCCAGGGCGTATTGAACGATTGGGTATATGTACTGTTAAAAGTAGCGGCTGGTTTATCACTGTCAAAAGCAGGTACCTGGGCCTTTACCGAAAAAAAAACAAAAAGACTAAATGCAATACAAATAGTCTTTATTTTTTTAAGAGTTTTCATTTTTTTTATTTACTGGTTCATATTCCAATCCAGTTTTTCCTCCAGCATAAAGAAATGCCCCAGCAGACTCCAGCCCCAGAAAGGATCAAGTCCCAAACCTTCGCCTGTTTCGGTATTGTAATACTCACGGTTACCGGATTTTTGCATCAGTTCCACCGTCCGTTGGGCAACCACGGTCGCAATTTGATTGTACCCATACATTTTCAAACCGTTATAAACCATATAATTCGTTGGCATCCAGGTGGTGGTACGCCAGCTGCATCCATTATCGGTTACCTGGTAAATAGAAGTATAACCGGGCTCCGATTTGGCTAAAGTTGCAATAGGATATGGAGTCCAGAATTCGCGGGGATTGAGCAGGTATTCATTTACCATGCGTTTTGCCTGTTCAGGTGTAGCAACACCTGCCCACATGGTTGTAAAAGCTGCAACTGAACGAACCGGAATTTTATACTGATTCGCGCTCCTGTTATTCATCAGACAGTAAGCCCAGACTGTTTTTGAAAGCGGTTTGTCCTTGTCCACTTTACGATCGTAAAAGAAGCCGTCTTTTTCATCCCACAGCAAAGCTTGCATGGTGCTTATTTTGTCCTGCGCTTTTTGCTCGTATTCTTTGGCCAGTTTATCCTTACCGGCCAGTTTAGCCAGGCGGGCAAAGGCCCTGCATTCTTTAACCAGGTAGCTGTTTAAATCCACTCCTTCGCAACCACGGTCGAGCCACCAGCCGGCACGTTCGTGCTGGTTGTCCATGCCGGTATGTGGGGCACTCATCCATTCGCTTAAGCCGTTTTTATTGATGTCCATATCCACAAGCCAGTAATCCAGGTATTTTTTTAGTTTTGTGAAGTAAGGTTCCTTCAAAATCCAGTCTTTTTCACCGTACGCGTCATAAACAAGGCAGGATATCTGGGCAAGAAAAGGCTTCACGTGTTCGTTATCGTGCCATTCGTTGCTTGGAACGGAACGGGCAATAAATCCATTTTCTTTCTGGTTTTTCAGGAAAATAATAACCCCGTTCTTAATGTAATCCGAAGGCCATCCCATATAGATCTGAACTATGGATTCGAAATACTGATCCCAGTCGTAAAGGGTTTTATAGGAATACCCGGTGAAGTATTTCAGGCCTGTAACATCTTCAGTCAGGATTCCTTTTTTCATCAACGTATCAAGTTCCGGATAGGCTTTGCGGTATTCTGCCAGCCTGGGATCATTAATTTTATTCTGCTGTCCAGAAGTTTGAACCACTGTAAGAAAACTAATGAAGAATATGAGGTTAAATATTAGTTTCATATCAGATAAGTAGTAATTTAATCTGTTATTTAATTTGAAAATACTGCCGGAGTGCTCACGCCGGCAGTATTTTCAAGTGTATTACCTCTTTATTTTATTATTAATTTCTGTGTTTTAAAAGAGTTATTCCCTGTCAGTTTAACCAGGTAAATTCCTTTCGCCAGCGAAAGATTGAGTGATTTTGTTCCGCTAAAGGATTCATTTCCGGTATAAACCGTCCTGCCTGCCACGTCAATAATCCGGATGCTTTCCACATGATGCTTGCCTGTTTGGATAGTGATCCTGTCGGTAGCCGGGTTCGGATACACACTAAAATTTAAAACCCCGTTATCGGATATTCCATTTATCAGAGTTTGAGGATAGAGCTGGCTTTGAGGGACAACTTCTATTGGATTTGAGACACTGCTCCATTCGAGTTTTACCTTCGCGTCACCGGTTTTTTCGGCAAAATCCACTTTAATAGGTACTTTCTGCCCTGCGGTTAATGCGATGGTACCGGTTAAGGTTTTTCCTGAGCTTGTTGATACCCAGCCATCAACTACCAGTTGATTGTTTATCCAAACCCGCCCCATATCATTCACGGTGAGATAAAACGTATACAGTTCTGAATACAGGGCTTCTACCTGACCTTTCCAGCGGACATTCCAGAAATCCTTGGCTATACCACATCCGGGTGAAACATCAGTCCATGCTTCGTCAATAAAAGGATCAATTTCGGAGCAGATGGAATCTTTGAACCAGGTACCGGGAGCGGAACCTTTCCACAGGGATTTGTCGAGGCCCGTGCCTTTGCCGGGATACACAACATCTTTTTCGGTAAAAACAATTTTATCTAATTTCAAATCGTCTGCCGCATTTTTTATAAAAAACTTCAGTATGTGCTTCCCTGCAGCAAGCTGTAAGTCAACCGCTTTGTTCGACCAGGTATCTATATTCCCGGTTGATGGGAAAGAGATGATCCCTGATTTATCAATGTCATCCACATAAAGTATGGCTTCTTTTCCGGCTCCGTTTGCAGCATAATTAATGCTTGCCGTAAATTTCCCTATTGCATTCACATTCGCAGTATATTCGAGCCATTCGTTGGTATTCACCCAGCCAAGGTTGTAACTGCCTCCGGTTTTTGCTTCAATGTCGGCCGATTCATCGATTCGGTAGACGCCGCCGCTATTGCCAAAAGTTGCATCGGCATAAGCTGTGCCGGCACCGCCATTATCGAAATCTTCAAATTCAATAATTCCCGGGATAGCAAGGTCTTTGTAGCTTGTTTGCGGAACAGGCTGTATTTTCGAGCTGTTGAAGTTATAATTGAAACGGCGGTCAGGTGCCGATTCGCCATCGGTAAAGAAACTATTAACGCTGTCGAGCTGCTGTGCATTATCCGACCAGTGAAAATAAAATTCAGGGGTTGATTTAGCCATCAGAACAGCAGTTCTTGGAATACTCAATTCCATCTCATTACCCGCCAATTTGTAGGGTACAGTTACTTCGTTGCCCCAGTTTTTGCCATCCCATTGTTTCACGGTAGTTTCGGTAGCCGATTTCACTCCCTGATTTACCACATAATCGTACCCTTCCCAACCCGTTCCTTTATTGCGGTCCACATCCATAAACAG
>CAIRMR010000216.1 GCA_903879715.1 uncultured Bacteroidales bacterium | reverse complement strand
CATGACAAAATCAGCCAATCTTGACTCACAGGCGGATGATATTATTTTGTCATGGAGTTCCATGTGACCCGTAAAAAAATACATAATAACACATGAAACGAACATGACAAAATCAGCCAATTTTGACTCACAGGCGGATGATATTATTTTGTAATGGAGTTCCATGTGACCCGTAAAAAAATAAATAATAACACATGAAATTCCATAAAAGGATATTAAATGGGGAAATTTCATAAAAATGGTTCAAACAAATACAAAAACAGAGCTGACTGCTTATCCGGATGGCAGTGTTTCAATTGACAAGAGTAAAAATGTAGTAATTATCCTTCAAGGCTTTTGCGCATAGTATAAACCTTTTTACCGCCGTACAACCCGGCAAGGCTGATAAGCAAAATAGTGCCGCTTCCTATTGGTGCTCCGCCGCCAACCGGCTTATTGCCTCCTGTACCGGTGGTAGGTGCAACTCCATTGTTGGGATGAGGAGGCGACTGTGCCTGGAGCAGAGTTGTTGTGAGAAGAAGGAACGTTGTTATGATTATGGTTTTTACAAGTGCTTTCATAGGAATTGAAGGGTTTAGTATCTAATCTTTTAAGTTTAATTTGATGTTTTTTCTGGCACACTATTTCAGGAAGAAATTAAAAACATTAAACACAAAATGTAAAAGTATCGTACGCTCCCTTACTTTAGTGTTTATTATTCTGTGTTATATGTTTTTCATTACTTTTTAATTCTGGCTTGTCCAGGTTAGGTGTTAGGATTTAGGGCTTAGGGGCTTGGAATCTGATACTTGAAATTTGGATCTTGGGGCTTGGATCTTGGAATTTCACTTCCCTAAACCCTAACCCCAAAATCCTAAACCCTATTGAATAAAGATTTTCTTCACTTGTGCAGTTTTATCCGTTACTACTTTTACAACATAATTTCCTATCGAATTTAGTTTTATCTCATTCATTCCTTTCGCCGATAATTTTGTAGCCACCAGCTGTCCTGCCATATTATAGATAAAAATATCGCCCTTCAACTGGTTGTTCATGTTGATATAGGCAGTTTTCTGGTAACTGTAAACAGTTGCGACAACGTCTTTTTTATCTGTAATACCAAGCATTGTATTGAAATGCAGGTTAAACCGGACTTCTTTTTCACCTGCTTCATAGCTGAACGTATAAGGTGAGTTTGCCAGATCAGTAAAAATCCCGGTTTTGGTATCTTCGAGCATTACATACTGCAAGTCTTCGATTTCGGTGGCAGAAAGGGTATAGTTTCCGTTTACACCAACCTTTATACCTACCGGAACTATATTGGTTTCGGGCAGCGAGTTGATGGCAAGCGGCGTGCTTCCGGTTGAATAAATCTGGGCAGCTTCGGCCACGTCGCCATAAATTTTGTGTGCATCGTAATTGCCGTCAAATTCTGCAGTAGCTTCAGGAACAAACCGCACAACGGCTTCGTCTTTATATCCGTTGCCGGAAACTTCGAGCCTTACGAGGTTCGGAACTGCTTCATCTGAACTTTTGAAGAACGCAGTTGCATTGTGAACACGAACGGCATCGGTCATAGACAATGTTCCGTTTGAAGTTGCCTGTATGAAGAAACCCTGGCCGGGTGCGATATACCGGGTGCCACCATTGACACCTGTACCCGCTATAAATGTTGCCCATGAGGATGAACTTACATGAATATATACAGCATTATTAACCCCTGTTTTTGTCCAGCCTGAGGCCGCCATCCAATCTATGGAGGAAGGATACGGATTACCTGCCAGGTTCCAGCCTTTTCCTGATCCGGAGTAAGTGGTACTATAACTTTCAGCACCAGCATTCAGTGGTCCTGTATATGAAGCTGTAAATCCGGCCGCGTCACCCCAGAGTGCAAATCCTTTCATCGGGGTTAAGTCCCCGGTAGTTGGTGTAATATCGGTGTATGTATTTGTGCTTTCTGTATGCAATTGCAGGTATTTATGCAGAAATATGAGAGAAGTAGCACCCGAAACAGGAGCCGAAATCAGGTGCCACTGGTTGGCAGGAATGGCACTCTCAACTTTGGCTGCCACATTCGCAGATCCGTTTATCAGCGATCCACCATTGCCAATGATCAGGCCGGTATTCAAGGTATTAGTTAGCGTTCCGCTTACAGTAAGCGCTTTCCCGTTTGCAATGGTCAGAACAGCCCCAGCCTCGATGGTGAGATTGTTACAAGTAGCCGGAGTGCCGGGAGCCTGGTTTACAATCGGATCATTGGTGACATCCGGGATAGTTGCGTCATTTGATGCAGTTGGAACAACATTGGTACTCCAGTTGCCGGCAGTGTTCCAGTCTGTGCTTTCAGAACCATCCCATACTATAGGACCAGCATTTTCAACAATGACTGTATAATCTTCACATTCGCCATAATTTGCAACTCCGCATGCTGAAGGAGTTCCAATGCTAGAATATTCTGATCTAACCCTCATACGGACATTTCCTGTACTTGCATTTTGTGGAATCGCAATGGGGATATTTAATGCATCGACACCTGTCGTGCCATTTGTGAATGTTTCTCCTGCATCAGCAAAATCCCCATCATTATTCCAGTCGAACCATGCATAAAAATATTGGGAATAGACCCAACCATAGATTGACAAATTATAAGACTGGCCTTTTATGACATTTGTGCTGTAATTTGTAAAATCATTATAACCAAGATTTGTATTATTAGTGGTTTTATTAATTGTATTAAATACAACATGATTTATGCCCATACAGCAATTAACACTTGTGCTAGCCTCACAATAACTGAATAAGGAAGTGCCGGTAACTGCCACACTTTGCAAATCAGCAGTACCTCCTGTATTAGAAATGTTTCCCGAATAAGGCGTGTTTACAGACGTTGGCTTAAAACGAACATAAATAGTCCTTGTGGTTAATGTGCCTGAAGTATAAGCTGCTGTTATGGCTTCAGCACTAAATCCGCTACCTGATGTAAATGAAACCTCAAAATTGGCGGGGGGAGTGATTGTTACATTTCCGGTTGCAGGTAATAAGTCACTTGCAGACAAGTTATAGGTCATTTCGTTAGAAGTACTTCCAGACGGCGTGTAACCAAAGTTTAAAGAAGAAGGAGATGCTGTTATGGCTGGTGGCATTGCTTCTACAATTACTGTATAATCTTCGCATTCGCCATATTCAACATTACCGCAGGCAGGAGGAAAGATTAAGTACCAAGAGGTATAATAATAATCATCAGATCTTACCCGCATACGAATATTTCCGGTAGTTGCGCCCAAAGGAATTGTAATCGAAGTGCTAAAATTAATATTAGAACCATCACCACCAATATTAAACTCTTCCCCCAAATCAGCGAAATCACCATCATTATTCCAATCAAACCAAGCCCTAAAATATGGCGGACTGCCATATCCCATTAAATCTAAAGTGTAAGTCTGCCCTTTTGTTACATTGGTACTTATAGCTGTATAATCAGTATAGCCATAATTTATATTATCAGTAATGTTATTTATGGCGTTGAATGAAACATTATTGATTCCCATGAGCCCCGTTGAATTAGTCGTTGCAGAACAATAAAAAGAAATTCCTGCAAGATCTACATTTTGCGTGGTGGCTGACCCTCCTGAATTTGTGATACTCCCGGAGTAAGTAGTTGTACTTGTGGGTTTAAAACGAACATAAACCGTTGTAGCAGCTAAAGTGCCCGAGGTATAAGAAACATTGATGGGAGAAGCACTGAATCCACTCCCCGAGGTAAATGAAACTTCAAAATTTGCAGGTGGAGTAATTGTTATATTTCCACTTGATGGTGATAATAAAATTCCCGACAAGGTATAGGACATTTCACTTGAAATGACGTCAGGAGCAGTAAAACCAAAATCTAATAATTCAGAAGAAGTTGAAATAGCTGGTCCAGGTTCTTCTACGTTTAATGTATAATCTTCCGTTTCTCCATAATCCAATTTTGAGCATGGATCATCCGGGATAGGAGAGCCGGAGTAATCTCCCCGGATTCGCATACGGTGCGAACCCAATGGTGCATTTGAGGGGATTCTGAACCTGGTACTTGCAGTAAGATTTGAATTAGCTAACGAAACTGCCTTCTCGGCTAAAGCAAAGGTTCCATCATCATTATAATCAATCCATACAGCATAGTTAAGTCCATATACATGTGAAGTAAAATTCAAGGTTACCTGACTTCCTGCTCTTTGGCTAACAGATTTGGCTGCACTATAATTAGCATAACAAAAAGCTGAATTTGATGTGGTATTTGTGAAATTTGTTAATCCGCCTGAAGTACTTATGTTTGTAATATACATAGTGCTGTTACCGTTCGATGAAATCGCAGGAGTACAATAGTTAAAAGCAGTACCTGCAAGATTAACATTTTGTGTGGTGGCTCCTCCTCCTGAAATTGTGATACTTCCGGAATAATTAGTTGTGCTTGTAGGTTTAAAACGAACATAAACCGTTATCGCAACTAACGTGCCCAAGGTATAAGAAATATTGATGGGCGAAGCACTGAATCCACTACCGGAACTAAATGAAACTTCGAAATTGGAGGGAGGAGTAATAGTTATATTTCCACTTGAGGGTGATAATGCAATTCCTGACAAGGTATAAGACACTTCACCTGAAGTTCCGCCGGATGCTATATAGCCAAGATCTAAAGACGAAGGAGAAACAGTGATAGAGGGTGGCAGAGCGATATTTTCAGTTTTTGCGGCAGCACTTACTGTAGTAGTGCCGGTTACCGAAGTGTACCAGGTTTTCGAGACAGTATAAGGATAAATTCCATCGGCTAAGCTAAAGGTTGTATTACCACTTCCATCGGTTGTATGAGTTATGCCGTTCACGGCAACACTTGCTCCTACCACATCAACTTCAACGGCAGTTACGTGATAAGTAATGGTATAAGAAGCAGCCTGCTCGTAACTTGCTAAGGGATCAATTCCGGAGGAATTATAGCTGTTCTCAAACAACAAATCCTGAATATAGTGATTGCTGTAAGAAGCACCTGTGGCAGCCGTAAAACCCACAAACACATTGTTATTTGCAAACTTTGTAGCCAAATCTTTGGTAGCTGATAGAATAGCGGAAGCTGGCCTTGTTGTAGTTGTACTTAATCTGACTTCAAACAAATCGGTAGTCCCGTTGTAGTCTATCCACACATGGCCAACTGTACCTCCATCCAGGGTAAATGAGGGAACCACATAATTTGTATGCTCACACGTAGGACAACCATCTTCAACTATAGCTACATGATTATCACCACCGTTTTCAGCATTATCGTAAGTGTCAAATTCCACTGCAATACTTGGAGTAATACCCGCATATCCAATGCCTTGCCCAACAGATCCGGCATCAGCAGTACTTGTTTGAATTACAAATGCTAAACCATCAGCACCTCCACCACCAGAACCGTTTATCAAAAAAGTAAAATATGCGCTGAAAGATTTATCCGTTCCCAAATAGATACGGTTCTTCCAGAATGCTCCTCCAGACTGATTTCCATAGGCACTTGTTAACTGCATTTTGTTATCACCTGTTCTTGCAGCACTACCATTTAGTTGAAAATTGCTAATTGTTGTCGCATCAAAACCAGGTGCATAAATTGAAATCGGAGTGCCGGTTGCGCCTGCGCTTCCATGGTAAATTACAAACAGATACGTTAATAGCATTAAGATTAAAATGCGCAGATTGTGTAGTTTCCCATTTGCAATGGAAAATGTACTGTTTGGTTTAGATGTTTTCATTTTGTCTTTTTACTGGTTAATTCGAATCAGACGGTATTTGAAATGTATTGGTTCGTAAATTAAACTGCTTAAGGGTACGGGAAAGGGAGTAGTCAATGTTGTTTCAGTAAATTATACTTTGTGCCTTAACTTTCAGCCTTGGTTGCTGATTTATCTTTTGCTTGTTTTTCGCTTATCAGGCAAGAAATTAGCTTGCGTAAATATACGCACAAAATATAGAATTATTACTTTAGTAGTAAAATAATTTTATTTATCGCCAAATAGCACCATTTATCCCAGATTACGCAATAGAAAGTGTAATAATCTGTTTAAGAGTGTTTTAATTGCATTTTTTTTCTAATGCGTAGCATTAGACATTTATTAAAGAATAAAACGCTGCAATCCTTGTTTAGTAAGGCTTATAGAAGGTTTACGAATTCAATTTTTACTTTCAATGCGTAATTTGGGTTTATAGTAATATATTTATCTTTTATCGATTTTTTAATCAAAAGAATTCCTCGAGGCTCTGCCTCGGGGTAAAGATAATAAAAGAGACACTATATTTGTCGAGTGAGTGAACACATACATAAAAGACATAATAAAACACTATTGTTATACCACATGGTTTTTCCTGTGAAGTATAGGCGTAAAGCCATAAGCGATGAAGTTGAGCAAACAATAATTGAAGTTGGCAAAGGAATTAGTGAGCGATATGAAATATATTTTGTTGAAATAGGAGCCGATGAGAACCACATACATTTCTTGATTCAAAGTGTTCCAAAAATATCAGTGGAAGTAATTGTAAGAACTGTAAAAAGCATAATGGCAAAGGAAATATTCAAAATTCATCCAGAAGTAAAGCGGATATTATGGGGTGGTAATTTTTGGACAAGTGGATACTATGCAAACACCGTAGGTCAGTATGGGAATGAGGAAGTAATAAAAAAGTATTTGCGCGAACAAGGTAAAGAAAAGGAATACAAGCAATTCTATCATGGGCAACTAAGATTGTTTGATGATTAGGGAAATGTTAAATCGAGGTCAAGATACCTCGGGGCTCTGCCCCGGGGTCATTCATTAAATATTATAACATATACAATGTGAAGGTTATTTGATTATATAGAAAAACAAGAAGTGTAAACCAATGATCTGAAAAACCGGCACTTCAGTTCCCGAAATGAATTATCTTATATTTGAGGCAAGTTTGGGAACAACAATTCGCCCTGATGATTTAATTTCTCACGTTAAATTCCTGAAGTCTTTTTGATGTAGGTAAATTCATCAGCCTTATCAGATAGATATAGCTTAGTACTATTTGGGTTGTCATTCATCTTTATTAAAAGTAAATTCTATTCAGACTTATTCTCCCCAATTAATGCTCTAACCAATTACTTAAATGTCTTAAAAAAATCTAAACATTGTAAATTGGTTAAAAATGATAGTAAGTAAGAACTTACAAATACAAAATAGTATTTTACCTGTGTTCCGAAGGGATGGAACCGGTAATCTGGTTAAAAGCCAGGTAAAAGCTTGCTTTTGATCCAAAGCCTGCCTTGTGGGCAATGGCTTCAATTTTGTATTGCTTCAGCTGAGGCTCAGCCAGTAACCTGATGGCTTCCTTGGTGCGGTAGCTGTTTACAAAGGAATTGAAATTCATTCCTGTATGTTTCTGTATCAGGTGAGAAAGTATTTTACGATTGATCCTTAGTTCATTGGCCACATCATCAAACCTTAAATTACTGCGCAAATAAGGCTTGCCTGTTTCAAAATATTCAATCAATTGTGGGTACATAATGTCGGTATCTTCGAATACCTTTTCAGAAGCCAGATTTTCACCGGTTTCAACATTTAGTAAGGGTTCTGCTTTAGGCAGTGTTTCGGTCCGGTATTTCTCAAACAATACATTGTAGTCTTCGTCACGTCGCTGGTAAAGTTTATTAATCCGGAAAAGCAATGCTCCCAAAACCAAAGCTGAAATAAATACAATACCCAAAAGGGTTGAATTGTTGCGGAAAGGGCTGTTAATCACCTGCAATCTGGCATTAATAGATTCGTTTGTATGTTCTGTTTTTTTATCTGCCAGGGATTCTTTCTCCATTATTGCCAGCGATTCATCCATATATTTGCCGGCCAGGCTGTAATTACCGTCGGCCATGTAATTTCGTGCCAGCCACAAACCTGCATGTATTTTTACGTTTGTTCTCTTCCGGGCAGTATTTCCCTCGTAAAAACGTTGCATTAAACTGAAGGCTGAGTCTTTCATGCCCAAGGCAAGAAAAGCCTGCGTCTTTAGTTGCAGGTATGAAACTACCTGTGAATCGGCAAGTGCAGCAAGCGGAATAATTTTCATAACAGAATCCATAATGCGCAGCGTTGCGCCAGGATTAGTGCCCAATGGCCGAGCTGCCTTTTGCCTGCATATGGAGAACTGTTCCGAAAGATTGTTTTCAGTCTCAGCGCTGTTGCAGGTAGTCATACACACTATAATGCATATACCTGCAAAAAATGAAAACGGAAAAACTGGAATCTTTTGCTCGCTCATAGGGCAAATAAAGGTTAACATTTAAACTTTTACAGGCAAGATGTACTTTAATTGTTCCGGCACGAAATTTTCTCCCGGTTTCTGATTCAGACCTGTTCACAATTGGCTTGTGACATCGCGGCGAATCTTTTATTGAAGCTTACATGATTTGGTAATGCGATTGTAAAGATCGGTATAGTATCAGAAAATTAAAAGAAACTGAAAACCGGGATTGCATCCATTTTCGAAAATCGATGCAAGAAAATTAAAACCGGGATTTTTTATTTAGATATCTGAGCTACGAAAGTGTTGGGAGAAATGCCTTCGGATCTTTTAAACGCTGTTAAAAACGTATTGCGGGTGGCGAACCCCGATTGCAGCCCGATTGCTTCAAGTGTCAGGCCAGAAGCCTTCCCCTCGCTGATAAGTTTTTTTGCATTATCGATCCGCCACTTATTCCTGTAATCGCTGAACGACTGCTTTTTTACCTCCCTGAAATAATAAGCCAGATGATGCACGGGTATCTGTATTGTAACTGCAAATTGGGCCATGTTCAAATCCGGTTGAAGGAAGGGTTGTAGCTCAAGCATACAGGAATCTGATTTTTGCCCGATGGCTGTAATATATTCAGATTCAAAATTAAATATAGCCTTTTTCTCATCAGTCCGCATCGCAGACATTCCTTCTGCATCGGGAAGCGCAATTGCAATTACCGGTAAACGGGGCATACCATACAAAATCCCGGGAAAGAAAAATGGGGAAACTAACAGGCCAATCAATCCTGTGGCCGATACTATCTGTAAATAATTTACAGTAAACAGTACATCCGAGGAATTTACAAAGGTTAAAAACAGCGAAATCAGATAGCTGAGAATCAACATAAGTTGAAATGCCAGCAGCGCAGAGAGCCATTTAGTCATAAAATTCTGCCTTGAGAAAACAGCCAAACCTTTCCGGTTTATTACATACCGCAGATATAAAACTATCGACCCTAAAGTATAGGCTAAAATTAATACCGGACGACTAAGATAGATAATCGTATTGGAGAAAATTTCGGATAAAAAGGTAAAATTGTACCTGGATAATACCCCCAGATCCTGAACTATAGCTTTTGCTATTTCAACTTTAAAGGAATAGTGCGAAAACATATACGGGAGTGCTGCAATCAGATACACTAACATTGGCAATAAATGAAACAAGTCTCTTTTTTTCAGGCGTGCGCTGTCAGTTAAAACACTGCGGATGTACCAATATAACATGGGCCCTGTGAGATAGTGCAGAAAGGTGATATTAGTGGCAAAAATACTGATCAGAAATACTGATCCGGATTGCAAAAGAATATACTGATTGATACCGTAAAGGCTGACAAGCAAAAAGAAAAATCCCAGGTAAACCGTTGATGTATTTCGCCTCGCGTTGAAATACAGCAGAAGTACCGAAAGAAAAATTCCTATAAGGGATAAATACAAAAGCATCTGATCGACTTTTCCTTGAAATACTAGAATTTATTTTGGATTTTGATCTGTAAAATGATATACCCCTGATTGTTTTAGAAGGTTAACAGCCCTGAAATTTAAAAATTCAAAGCCAACCCGAAACGGGTAAATCGCATATACAAAGGTACTGAAAAATCCCGAAAATTCATTAACACCTGAAACCAGGAATTTATAACGGCAAAAAACAGATACCCACCTGTATGGAAACTGTTCTATAAAATTTTAGCTCCGTATTCAAACAGGTAAAGCTTGTTTTTTCTTTCGTAGTTCTTGCAGCTTTAGAAACTACGTTAACTGGGTTTCCCGGATAGCGTTGCTACTCTGTAAATATGTATAGGAGCGGATAGTATAGTTATCCGTAAAAGCTCTTGCATGAATTTATGAAAATCATTCCTACAAAAAGGAACTATTCCGGAAAGCAAAAAATCTTCCGTGATGTACTTATGTTAACTGCCACTTCCGGATAACCTGGCAATTACACTTCGAATTTGTTCACCTGTAAATGGTTTTTCAATAAATTCATTCATGCCTGCATTTATACATTCCAATCGGGTATGAAATTCAGAGTGAGCCGTAACAGCAATGATCGGTATTTGTGTATTAAAAGTTCTTATAAGTTTGGTAGCCTCTATTCCATCAAGCACAGGCATTTTTATATCCATTAAAATGAAATCGAAATCACCGGTTTTGCATGATTCCACCGCCAGTAAACCATTTTCCACGATAACATACGTCCACCCCAGTTGGTTCATGTAGATTTTCATGAGTAGCTGATTCATCAGATTATCTTCAGCAATGAGTATTTTCATAGTATAGTCAGTTGCACTATTAGTGATTTATCTCAGGTAATACTTCAACGGCAAGTGTCAAGCGCATGCTGTTGAGATCAGATAAGCCCCCAATTACCCCCCCCGGTAAAGCAGGATAACTGTGTCGAAAATAGAATATAGCCAAAAATGTAAGCCCTGTGATTATACTTCCTGTCTTTTTGCTGGATGAAATCTTTTTGCGGCAAAACTATCCGGTAAAACTAACCAGTAAAATGGTTCATACCATTTTGCATGTTTCACCGTGCAGTATGCACGATATGCTAAACTGTAATTCAGGTAATGTAAATTTACAATAAAAAAGATACTTGTCTCAAGTAAAAATAAATTCTTTCACTAATGACTTATTAACAAACAATTACAATCAACTGAATATCTGCTATTTAATATCCTGATGCAAGAAAACGAATGCTATTTTCGTCTTATTATTTTTACATTTCAACAAATAAACGTAAAATTTACTTACTAAATAATCTTCCCCCCTGCCATGAATCCGGCAAATTGCGCTGATCCGACAACCTATTCTCTTGAATAATCAGGAAAATCAAGCAGCATTAAAAAAGACAAACCACATTCTCAACTTTGGGGAGACTTTCTGTTTCCAAATTATCAGCTTTTATCATCATCTCTTTTACTGTGTTCCTCCCTGATCACCTGCTACAACACCGGATTTTCAAAATATATTGCGGATTACATAATTCTACTCCCGTTTTTCTACCTTTGCAAAAAATTAATCTATGAACAGAGGTCCTATATCCCAGTTTATTGAGCATCATTACAGGCATTTCAATTCGGCCGCTCTGGTTGACGCAGCCAAAGCTTACGAAACCCATTTGCTCGAAGGTGGCAAAATGCTGATTTCCATGGGCGGAGCCATGAGTACTGCCGAACTTGGAATTTCTTTAGCCGAAATGATCCGGCAGGATAAAGTGCAGATAATCAGCTGTACAGGTGCCAACCTCGAAGAAGATATTATGAACCTGGTGGCTCACTCCCACTACCGCCGCGTTCCCAATTACCGCGACCTAACCCCCGAACAGGAAAATGAACTGCTCGAAAAAGGACTGAACCGCGTTACCGATACCTGCATTCCCGAAGAAGAAGCTTTCCGCAAAATACAGCACCATATCGTGAAAATATGGAAAGATGCCGAAGCCAAAGGCGAACGCTATCTGCCACACGAATACATGTACAAGCTCCTGTTGAGCCGTGTGATGGAGAACGATTACGAAATCGATCCGAAACATTCGTGGATGCTGGCGGCTGCCGAAAAAAACCTTCCGATTATTGTTCCGGGCTGGGAGGACAGTACTATGGGAAATATTTTTGCATCCTACTGCATCAAAGGCGAACTCAAGCCTTCGACCATGAAAACAGGTATTGAATACATGATGTGGCTTACCGAATGGTACCGCGCCAATTCGGCTGGTAAAGGCGTTGGATTTTTCCAGATTGGCGGAGGCATCTCCGGCGACTTCCCGATTTGCGTTGTTCCCATGATGTACCAGGACCTGGAATGGCACGATGTTCCGTTCTGGAGCTATTTCTGCCAGATCTCAGACTCAACCACTTCGTATGGTTCGTATTCCGGCGCTGTTCCCAACGAAAAAATCACCTGGGGAAAACTGGCAATCGATACCCCGAAATTTATTGTGGAAAGTGATGCCACCATCGTAGCTCCGCTGATTTTTGCGTGGTTATTGAAGTGGTAAGCAAAGCATTCCGGTTGTCTGCTTTCAATTGACAAGATTCACATTTCTTTCTGAAATGCGATTTTAAAAAATTCTCACCAATGTTACTTTGCGTAGAAGTAAATGGTGAGATCTTTTGTTGATGGCATGTTCATATAAATCAGTCAGGAATACTGGAATTATTTTGATATCCCCGAAGCTCCCAGACAAGAAATTCGATTTCCCGAAAAAATATTAAAATCAGCCAGATAAAAAGACCTTAATTGTATTACTTTTTATGTGAAGAGTTATAGATATATACTAAACTCTCTCACATTGACTCGTATAAACTCCAATAAGCTCATAACGCTTATGTTTTGTTTTCTCCTGTCCGCTTTAATGGCTACAGGACAAAAATGGGTCGGAGTATCTTCGCAATCACCGGCAGAACCTTACATAACATCTTCGGGCAATACCAGTACTTCAACTGAAATTTCAGTTGAAATTCCTGGTTTTTACATGCAGGAGGTTCTGTTTGAGGGTAAAAACTTCAAACTTCCCCAAATTTCGGGTGGTCATTCATTATTTGTCAAGGGAAGTCCTGATCTTCAAAAATTAACGTATACACTTCAGCTTCCTGCCAATGGTAATATGCTGGTAACTGTAGCATCTTCCAAATACATCGACTATACTGATATTGATATCATTCCTTCATCCGGAGATTTAAAAAGAGATCTGAGTGTTCAATCAATAAGCAAAAATGAATCCTATTCTTCAGATGCATTTTTCCCAGGCAACTTATCCGAACTTCAGCAGCCTTTCCTTGTAAGGAATGCCCGCGCTCAATCCCTGCAGGTGTTTCCATTCCAGTATAACCCGGTTACACGGATATTGCGTGTTTACTATCAGATTACTTTCTATATTGTAAATTCCGGGCAAGATGGAGATAATTCGCTAACAGAAAACGATTTCAGGATCAAATCCATTGAAGGAATTAAAGTTACCAGTATCAATCAAAAGGCTTCTGCTTTAAAATCAGGGGAACTACCTTCGGAACGGGGAAGCATGCTTATTATTTGTCCTGAGAATTTTAAAAAATCTATTGAGCCTTTGAAAGTGTGGAGAATACAAACTGGTATATCTACCGAAATTATAAATGCAGAACAGTTTGCCGATGCAGATGCAATCCACAATTTTGTAAAAAACTATTATTATACCAATGGCAACCTGGCCTACCTGCTGCTGGTCGGAGATGCCAAACAGGTTCCAACTTACCAGTACACGTACGGCGCGAGCGATAATTATTATTCCTACCTGGCAGGCAATGATCACTATCCGGATATCCTGGTAGGCAGATTTTCGGCTGAGTCTGTTCAGGATGTCGAAATTCAGGTAAAACGTACCCTGCAGTATGAGAAAAACCCGGCAACAGATGCTTCGTGGTTAACTACTGTTACAGGTATTGGATCAACATTGAGTCCTGGTGATGACGGAGAATCGGATTTTCAACACATACGCAATCTTCTCAAAGAAGTAAAAACGACTTCCTACACACAAAGCAATGAGTTTTTCGATGGTTCGCAAGGCGAAGGGGATGCTGATGGGAATCCTGCAACAGGCAATATTATTGAAAAAATAAACCAGGGAACAGGAGTTGTTTTTTATGCCGGGCATGGCTCACCAAGCTCAATGGCTACCGGAACAATCACTAAAGATGTTGTTGAAAATTTAAGCAACAACGGCAAATACCCCCTTATCTGGTCAGCGGCATGCGAAAATGGGAATTTCGCAGATAGGTATTGTATAGCCGAAGCCTGGCTCCGTGCCAGCAATAATGATCAACCAACAGGCGCAGTTGCAGCCCTTATGGCATCCGGATCACAAACCAGCTACCCTCCTATGGAGGCACAGGATAAGATTGCCGGATTAATGAGTAATCCAAAGGAAGAACTATCGACCATGGGCGCAATTTCCGTCAAGGGCATGATGAGCATGAACGATATCTATGGTTCGGCTGGTTACGAAACCACTGATACCTGGATTTTGTTTGGCGATCCTTCGCTCAGGGTACGCACTGCCATGCCAATGGAATTTATTGTTAACCACAAAGGAATTATTGGCGATGGAAAAACCTACTATTCTTTTAGCTGTAATTCTGCCGCAGGATTTGCATGTATCAGCAGTCAGGGCACTATTTTAGGAACAGCATCTATCGCGGATGGAAAAGCAATTATTTACCTGGATCAGCCTGCATCGGGCCATGAACTAACACTTACCGTTACTGCTCTTAATTTCCTGCCATACATCACAAAAATTGATGTAATTCAAAAACCCGGAAGCCTGGGTGTATGCACACCTGTAAACCACAGCCAGTTGCAACCTATCAATAATAGCTTCTCCTGGGAAACCATCGACGGCGGCACACCTGATTATTACCTGTTTTATCTTGGAACTGACAACCCTCCTACCAACCTGGTTAACGGACAAAAACTTACCTCCACACAAATTAAGACTCAATTCAATTTCGAATACAATTCGAAATATTACTGGAAAGTTGTTCCTGTAAATAAGTATGGCAGTACGGAAAGCAAGGTTATGGATTTCGCAACTATTTGTGCGCCCGACGAAGATTTTGAGCCTGTTTTTAAAAGCAAATTGTTATGGAGTAATAACGGCACACAGGATTGGGAAAATGACGGAACCGAGTATTTTGACGGAACACATTGCCTACGGTCCGGACAGATTAATAATAATGAAAACTCCTCGCTGGCCTATCCTTGTGAAGTTAAGGGCTGCGATTTTGTGAGTTTCTGGAGTAAGACCTCGAGCGAACAAGGCGATAAATTAATGTTTATAATCGATGGTTCCACAGTTGGAGAATGGAGCGGATTCACTGAATGGGATTATCATAGTTACAAAGTTGAACCGGGAATTCACCAGCTTGAATGGCGTTACACTAAAAACAGCGATTTAGCCTCAGGTTCGGATGCCGTATGGATCGATAATATACATTTGCCTGTTCATTCGCAAGCTACAGCCAATGTTTCAGGAACAGGTTCTGTATGCGCAAACTCCGGGTTTGAAACTTCTGCCACTGCCGAAAACTATTTCAGCATCACATGGCAAACGGAAGGAGACGGCACTTTTGATGACAACAACCTGGTAAATCCTGTCTATAAACCAGGTAACCTGGATTTGCAAAACGGGAATACACGTCTGCAAATGCATGTAAACGGATACGAAGGCTGCCTTAATTCAGATAATACGATCAATCTGGATATTGAAAACTTACCCGTAATTAATTTGCCGGCCGATACGATTGTAAGCAATGGAAATACTATACTGCTGGATGCTGCTATCGATGGGGATATGACTTACAGCTGGCAACCTGACGGTTCAACAAGTTCATCCATACTAATCGACTCACTGTCATCCATTAACGGCAAAAAAATCGCCAGTGTTACAGTTACCAGTCCGAAAGGCTGTTCAGCTACCAAAAATATCAATGTATACTTTAACAATACGGCTGTTGAAGATACCTATTCCGTTTACCCTAACCCAAGCAATGGAATATTTACAATCGAACCTGTAAAAGGAACTTCGTCAGTTGACCAGATGAAACTGTTGGATAGCAAAGGAAATATTATTTGGAATAACAACGAAAGCCTGAATATAATCGGATCAAAGCAGATTTCAATTGCTGGTTTACCCGGAGGCGCCTATTTACTTGTAACTGAAAATAAAAACGGAAGGTCAGTAAATCCAATAGTAATTCAATGAAACGAACATGACAAAATCTGCCATTTTTGACTCACAGTAGCATGATATTATTTTGTCATGGAGTTCCATGTGACCCGTTAAAAACAAAAAATAAACAGATGAAACGAGCCATGCCAATAATTTGTCTCACAGAGCGATGATTATTTCCATGGCGAGTTCCATGTGACCCGTAAAAAATTAAAAAATAAACACATGAAACGAACATGACAAAATCAGTCAATTTTGACTCACAAGCGGATGATATTATTTTGTCATGGAGTTCCATGTGACCCGTAAAAAATACCT
>CAIRMR010000215.1 GCA_903879715.1 uncultured Bacteroidales bacterium | reverse complement strand
CAATCAACATTACGTGGTTGCTTAAAAATCCATACAACTATAGATGAAAGTGATAAAATTACCGCAATTAAGAAAATAGTGCTTTTTCTATCTTTATAGAAAACTTCTGTAAGCTTTGTTGAAGAATACTTATCATCAATCCTACTGATTGTTTGAAGCAAGAAAGGAAATGCAATAGCAAAAAGAGCAATAATCATCGGCACAAATACCTCTTTTACTATATCAGGATACTCCAATAAGATGTTCATAATTTTTAATTTAAACGAAAGTAAGCCTAAAAAATAGCTTTGTAATAAACTTCTGTTATTTAATTTTTGTTTTTTAAAACTATTTCAAGTTAATTCGTATTTAACAATATACCCTATAGACAAAGATAACAATTCGATCAATTATCTGGCATCTTCTTATTTATTTATCATTTTTGAGTTAATAAGCATAGTTTTTAATTATAAATCAATTTCAAAGTTTGGAAAATTTATATTCAATATCAGTGCCATTCTTAAAATTTGTCTATACACATTGCCAATATTTAAATTAGCAGTAGGTTAGGTAAATGGAACAAACTCTTCAGAAAACACCTACTTTAACCAAATCTACTGCAGAAGTTTAAAATTCAGTAGTTTTGATTAATCTTTAATTATAAGCCATTATCCTACCATTTTGAAGGCCCGTTCCATATAGTCTATTTCATTCTTAGTTATACCGGTCTTTTGTGCAATCTTCTTCCAATTGCTTACAGCCGTAGTAACCTCATTAATTATCAGATCCATTTCCTTTTCAGTAAGTCGAAAATACTCCCCAACGCTTCTGGCTAAATCAAAATCAAGGGCATTGTTGTCCATATCAATATTCAGAGCCAGTCCGGATTTATCAACAGATGGATTCAGGTCAAAAGCTGGAGATAAAATCCAACCGTTATTATTTATGATAAAACCATGGTTACGCAAATGGTCATCTGTGTTTGAAATTGCAATATTGAATACGATCCTTCGCCAAAGTTGATGCAGGTTTTCTTTGACATTAACACACGAAAATTGGATAAACTCAGAAATATCAAGATAACTGGCAATTCGGTCTCTGAGCATTTCTTCCACATAACCTGTCATTGTCATTGCCGAAGCAAAATGAATACGCTCAGTGCCATTCCTGTCAAACCGTTTGGTAAAAAAAGTATGATACTGTCCGGAAATTTCTTCAATCTTGCATGGCGCCATGGTGATTCCGCTTTTTATTGCCAGGCTATAAGCCACATACTCCCAGGCAGCTTTATCAAAACCATCATTTTTTGAAGGAAACTTAGCGATCCAGGGATGTCCTTTATCATCCAGAATATTAGCCTTTGGCCTGGCACCACCTAAGGATGAACCTGGTGCTATCAACAAATCTAGCCACTGGTTGGTTGTACTTACGTCATCCGACATTTCCAGTTCTTTGGCGCTGTACTGCAATTCCTTTACCCTTGCCCATGGTGGAGTTGGATAATGCGGGTTATTATCTAAAAATGGTCCTTCCGGATCTGTTTTAAAACGTAAAGCACCCATCCGGCTTTCGTCAAAAACTCCAAGCAGGTAATCTATTTCATATAGGGTAGGAGTGGGCTTTCCTTCCTGCATAGCTTTTTGGGAAGCTTTTCTTCTCATTAAGGTTCTTCCCCAGGTATCAGGCATAGAATCCATAATTACTCCAAAATTCTCTTTTCCGGAAGGATACTGCCTGCCCGAAAACCAATGTATATCAGGATCAAGCAGAAGTTTTTCCGGCCGTAAAAGCCATTTTTTATCATATTCAAAACTGAATGCTTTTTTACCTTTGGCTTGTTGGGCAGTTAGCACTCCAACACACTTTGGTCCTTTAAGCTCTGCCCAGTCAGCATACACCCATATATCCAGATTACTTGTGCTCATCTTATTTGTTTAACAAGTTTAAGTCTTGTAGCTTCTTGCCAAATTCATCATCAGCTGCAAGTTTCAGAAAATCTTTTTCCAGGTTAAGAACCCTGAGTACATTAAAGTATGAACCTAATGCTACACTGGCATCACCCTTTTCAACTTTTCTGAGAGTTTCCCTGTGTATTCCGGCTCGTTCAGCAACCTGCACTAATGTAAGGCTTCTTCTTTTCCGGGCAAGAGTAAACTGCTCACCCATGGCAGAAAGAATCTCCTGGTGCTTGGGATAGATAATTTGTTTCTTTGTGTTCATAATGGCGATTATTATTAGCAAAGATACTCATATAGGCGATAATAATAGGCATATAAAATTATATTTTATCTATTCAACGAAAATTTAAAACAAAATCCTAAATAAGCATTCCGTTGAGGAAATTCTCTATGTCGCGTATTTATAATACCTGTTGTTATAATTTACCTCCATCACCACACTATCACATTATCAAATTTATATTCTATCTTGTAACCACAACTTTGATTAATAACTATTCATGCGCAGCCGCTGCATTCTTCTTGATACATTTGGTCAACTCCGGAAATGGTTTGAGCTACATTTGATTAAATTTAATAACAATTTGATTTTACTTGAAAATATTAGACAATTTATCTAACTCATCCTGTAATTGTGTTTCAATGGCCTCCAAATAATGTTCTTTTCTTTCGCTTACTATAATTGGATCAAACATCATTCGTATATCAGATGAATATACTTTTTTAAGAACATCATGCCTTTAACAACTTCTGTTTAAAAGATCTATGATTTCATCAATTTCATCAAAATCTGTTATGATATGATAGTTGTTTTTTACAGCATTAATTATCTCACTGAAACTTACAGATGAATCTCCTCCGTCATAACGTTCAATTAGCTTACCAATTATACTTATTCCTATAATTAACTCTTTTTCAAATACCATAATTATCTTTTCTAAATGTTCAAAGATTGTCTTACATTAATTTTTTCGAATCCTGTATTTTTGATTGGTATATAGAAAGTACCGTAAGTTCTAATAATATAAATTGGTTCTTCATAAACCGGAAAATTAAGAACCGACACAACTTCTCCAATATCCCCATTCATGGGTGAATATTTATATTTTTCCCATTCGAGCTCACAAGCCTTATTTCTTATTTGCTGGTTTGGCCACAAATTGTCAGTTTCTGCATTTTGATTTAAATCTTTAAAAATCTTAACAGTATCGACAATCTTGACAAATTGACCTAATATATTAGATTCCAAGTTCTTCATTTATTATAAAATTCGTACAGAAAATCATTATAAATACATTCCGATGGTATTTTGGTTTTTATTTCATCCCAAATAGTTTTGCTCTCATTTTGTTTTGGAATCAATATTTTGTCGATAAAAGGTTTCACATTACTTATGATAGAGCCATCTTTAGGGATGTTAAAACACTCTTTGAGATAATCCTCTAATTCCCAATTCTGATATTGCAATTTATTCATTAATAAAAACATTGAGATCTCACTATAAGCATAGTAGATTTTAGTAGGTTGTTCTGTAATCCAATATCTACGACTATCTCGTGTCATTCGCCATTGAATATGCCAGTTATAATTAGTAGCATTTTCATTAGGTCGATGGTAGGGCACAAAATGATTTATTAGTAAAAACGATTCAATCTTGTCATGGTATAGAACACTACCAGTATCAGGAAATAGCGTAATATCACTACTAATTCCTCTATCAAAGCCGTCTGAATAGATGCAGTATGAACCTAAGTGTGATCGTGCAATCATGCCATCGCAAAAAAGACATTTAGCACATCCATTACATTCAACACAAGAATCACATTCAGAACAATATACAGAATCATAACAATGATAACATGACTTACAATTTATACAATTAGTGCAGTGATTGCATCCAGTGCATCCGATACAACCAATACAGTTTTCACAATTTTTACAATCAACACAAAAAAAGCAATTTATATTGCCATTTTCGTCAGGTAAAGAGTCTTCATCAAATTTCAAATAATAATGTTCTGGTCGATAGAACTTTTTTGATGGTAAAACAATATCGTTTATGTTGTAATTTTTATTGTAAGCAGTCTTGTGTTTTTTAAATAGGACCTTATCTGTTAAAATATTTCTCTGCAAATTCAAATTGCTTGCCCTTTCATTCAAATCTTCAAATGTTTCAATAGCTGAACGATCAAAAGTTACCTCTAAATTAGTGTTTTGATAATCTTCCCTTGATAAAATATAGCTGTCAGTTAGTAGGCCAAATAATTTCTCGTCTTGTTCAATTCGATCAGCAATTTTTAATAATTCGTCATTTGAACCATAAATAAAAACCTTATCGAGTTTTTCTCCTTCAATCAGTTGTACTTTAACTGTTATGATACCTAATTTATGGTTTTCAAAACTATATATAATTTCATTTTCTCTCCTTTGTATGTCAAAGTTTATATCGTTTTCTTTACATAACAATATAATCCGCAATTCGATTTTCTCAAGAGCGTTTCCCATAAGTAGACCTTGTTTTGGATCGTAAATAACAGTCTAAATCTATAAAATAGACAAGATGCTTATTTTTGTATTTATCAATCAGCTATTTAAAGAATTTATTTATTTTTATTTGGCGATCATCCATCCCTTTCAAAATATTACCATTTTTCCGCTTATTGTATTCTTCTTCAGATATAAATTTTAGACCTTTCTCAGTCATTGGAACATAATAAGTGTCGTTAATTTTTAAAATATAGATTTGAATATCAATTCTAAGCTGCATGTTTTTTTCAATTTCGAACGGAATTTCCCCTACTAGTCCGTTTGATGGATAAAATCCTGTCTTTGCCCACTCTTCTTTACATGCTTCATTTTTCAGAAATGGCTGTGGCCAGGGTATCTGAGGAAATTGATAAAGTGTAGTCATGCATTCCCCTTTGTTGATAATTTCAGCAAATTTTTTCATCTTATTAACAAATTTAGTTGTTCTAATTATTTAGTTATCAATTGTTTCATTTGTAAAATACTGCTTCCAGGCTTCAATAAATAGTTTTTCATATTGAGCATTATACTTTATTGATACAATGCAAGCAACATATGCTGCTCTTCCCATCCACCACCCGACATTTTGCAAATCAGTTTTGTCAGATTTGTCTTGTACAATGCAGTCAATAGTTTGAAAGACAATCCAGTCTACTAATTCGCTCAAACTATTTTCAGGAAAATTAGTTGCACTTAGTCTTTCCGAAATATCATCAATAAATCCACTGAAATCACTCTTGATTTGATAATAACTTAGCATCACTCCTAATGAAGATGAACAGTAAAATGGGGCATCTTGTCTTAGATATTCATACTGGTTTCCAGGCTTGGGAGTTGGAGTGTTTTTTGCTATCCATGGAGCATTATAATTATGTGAGCTATGATCACCTGTTAAGATTGAATTTACTTCTCTAATTTTTGATGCTATTCTCATATTCTTTAGCATTAAAGATTAATCCGATTTAAGTATTAGGTAATATTTATAAGTCATTTTAAATAAAGAAGATCATTCTTCATTTCACTAGTATTACAAGTTCATTATAATCTTCTCAACCTGTTTTATCCTGATAGTATTCGATCCTTCAGATTATTTATCAAACATACGGCAAAAAGTATTATGCAATGTCAATTAGTGACAATTAACCAAATATAAATATTATTTCCTTAGTTTATATGTAATTTATGCTTGTATTCTATTAATCTTTATCACTTTTTATTTACTTCTAAATTGATCCCACCCACGCAGGCTGTGCCGGATGGCTGCATGCGCTTTTTCCTGTCATGGTATTTGCAGAAAAAAGCAAATACACCGTGGCATGCCAGGAAAAAAGCGCACTCCACCACCGGGAGCTTGCATTTACATAATGTGCTCTTATGGTCTTGGTAGAAAGCCCATAAGCACACTATGCAAAGCAGCCACAGCCTGCTTACCTTCCCACTCTGCCCACTTCCTACGTTGCTGCAAGCAATTGTCCTCAGTCTCCTTGTTCCTTCCTCCTTGTTTCGTCACCTTTCAGGCTGGCAGGTTCGGTCATTCGTGGACACCTCCTTCGTCGGCGACCACTCATTCCCACGCACTAAAGCAAAGCCTCCTTCGTCGGCTCAGCTTTTAAGAAGTGCTTCACCAGCCAGCCTTCAAGGATGCCTTCACTGCGTCGTCATCCACCGTCGCCTTCGTCCAATCACTTTCGCAACCACACAGCAGCAAATGAGCCTATTCCAGCCTACTCCGGGTTTCGCCTTCCATCTCACGTACGCATTGCTGCCTTCGTAAGCCTTTCCTGCGCTTACCTTTGCTACGGTGTTCCGGTAGGTACTCGCCTAATGCAGCTGCTCCTGGTAAAAGTAGCAGCAGCATTCAAGAAGGCTTCACAAGAGCCTCCTTCGTCGGCTCATGTTCGTACCCACCTGTCCACCTGCCATCGCTTATCCTTTTCGTAAAGGCTTCCAAAAGTCATCAATGCTCCCAGGCAACGGTCTTCAACCCGGTTCCGGCTTCCATAGTCTCATCAGCTGCTAAAAACCGCCCACTTTCCAGTATCACAAGAATACAAGCCGCCATACAAGAGGGTAGGAGTCAGTTCTACAAGTGACGAGCCATGTATCCGGGTATTTTGAGTTATAAGCGGTATTTCGTGTGCGCTATCGCCCTCCGGTTGGTCGTTACAGCGCGAGCCACGGCGTGCGGTAAAGATTGGTTATACCATTTATCCGGTTTTATCTTTATTATTCCTTGTCTGCTGCCCAAGCAGTATTTATTCACCGGCAATGTCTTGCTTATTTTTTAAAGGTATAGCCGTCTCATTTATACAGCCCCACGCTGCCCCTAAACACCACGTTTGTCCTTTTTATCATGATCCTAACCTCCTTATTTTATTTCAAGCTTGCATATTTATTGCCTTCGTTCAAGTAGTTTTTTATGGGTGGCTAAAGAGGTGGATCTTTTTAGCAAAAGAAAAAGGGAAAAGAAAAAAAAGAAACGAATATAAAGTAGCATTCCAGCAAATTCAAGTACAGCCTTGCAGCATCACGTTTTCACATTTGAAATATGATATCGCGCTGCAAGGTCTGCCCTCCGGGTGCATTCATTATTTTATGCAATACCATAATTCAAGCCCGTAAGGGCTTTTTTTATGCATAAAATAATGACCTGCATACTTGATTTTGCTTCCATGCTTCATTGCCTGATGGTTTCCTTTTTTTCTTTTTTCCCTTTTTCTATTTTTTGCTAAAAAAATTGTGGAAGGGGTGCTAAAGGAAAGATTGGACTAACCTCCAAAAAACTTTCAATATGCAGAAAATCACCACTTACAACCCAGATCAAAAGCGAAGCCCTTTCGCATTCTTCATCCTAAGTAAAGGCATGAACAGCGGCAAACCCATGGAGCATCCCTGCCCCAATTGTTTCACCTTCAATGCTGCCGATCAAACTGAAAAGGACCATTATTACTGGATCTGCTTCGGGTTGTGGCAGTCAAAAAGCCTTCATCCTTTACTTACCGGCTCAGTTATCCCTTTTATCCGGCTTCATGATCTGAACCAGGTTATCATCCAGGCATCCGAAAAAGCCCAGGCAAGCCCGGCCAATTTTCTCAAAACCGTTGAAGCCCTCAAAATCCTGGATCAGCATGAGAAGCAGTACCATCGCAACTTGCTGCTAATTTCCGAAGCCAAAAAGACAATCTTCGCCAACTATCGCACCCGCCCATCCTTTTACCGGTAACCCACTAAACCCTTTATATTATGACACAATCTGACGTAATCAACCGGACCTTTGTTTTCATCCACAACATCCCCTCAAATTTCATTGAGGAGATCTGGAAGGACAGCCCTTACATGGCTGACCATCTCCGCAGCAAATTCAATTGCTTCTGCTCAGCTGAGCGCTACGCCTCGGCCAATGCCATCCTGAAATTCTTCGCCTCACTGGATGAATCCAACACCGAGAAATTCTGCACCTATGCATCCACCTGGATACAGCAGCACAATTAATTCCTAACCCTTTAAACCCAAATGCCATGAAAAAGTATTTTAACGATCCTCGCCCTATAACCGTCAGGTACCAGGGCACTTGTGCCGAATGCGGCAAAACACTCAAGAGAGGCAGCGAAGCCTATTATTGGCCTTCAGACGGCAAAATTTACTGCATTTCCTGCGGTGAATCCGAGTATCGGCAATTCCTCTCAGCTGCAGCTGATGAAGCCGTTTACAATGGAATCGGCAATCCATTTGCCTGCTGATCATTTGCACTTCATTAGTCTTGCCCGGTTCTGCCGGGCATTTTTTTTCTGAAACCTTCTGAAAAATCAAAATAAAAATGTGTGAATTATGTAACTCATTTAAATTAAAGTGTAACTTTTTCCGGCATTAATGAATGACCTTTGTATTGTCAATTGATCTTCTCAATTATGATTAGTTTTTAAGCAAAACCTGAATTTATGGAAACCTGGAATGAGAAGAAAGTCAAACTTAAACAGAAGTTTACAATCCTGATGGACAATGACCTGAGTTTTATAGAAGGTCATAAAGAAGAAATGTTTATAAAACTTCAAAATAAGTTGGGTAAATCCAAAGAAGAATTATCTAAAATTATTGAAGGACTTTAACAGGTTGCTCCTAACTCTGTCATTTTTGACCCTCGTTCCATGGCTAAGCCCTATATAAGTCCTATATAAAGGCTACATGATTGCACTCTTGTAATAAAACGATGCCAAACAGGCACAAAAAAAGCAACCCAGGATTTCCCGGGCTGCTGAATAATGATTTGCGGATGTTTACTTGCCCGGTTCAGGACCAGGATTATCATCCACAGCGGTCTGGCTGACTGCCGAGATAACTCCGCAGGCAACTGCCAGATACCCGGCTACAGACACCACAGCAACCGGCAAAGCAACAGGAGCTGCCAGGATAGCTGCCGAAGTGGCGCCCAGGATCAGGCCAATGTTCCTGAGTTTCTTGAAGAACTTTGGGGTAGGGGACTTTACCCGCTCAATGAGATTCATGTCATTTGCTTTCATGAGAATGTTCATTAAAGGTTATGTGTTCAATAATTTCTACTCTTTTTTCAAGGTATTCGACCCGCTGGCACAGAAGGTCGTAACGGCTCTTAAATTCAGTCTTGATCAGCATGGTTGTAGTTTTCACTTCTGCCAGGTCCATTTCCATCTTGCGAAAATCACTGTGAAGCTGCTTGATGAAATAGGCCACCACGCTTAAAAGGATGCTGGTGATTGAGCCGAAGATTACCTGGATTTCCGAAATCTGTTCCATAGGTCCGAAAGATTAAAGTTTGACAATCTTGTTTTCGATTACGATTCGATCGTTGCCCAGGAGAATCTGTTCAACCAGCTTCGGATAAACCTGCTGATAAGCAAAATCTGACATCAGCACTTTGTAATCGTTACAGATTTGCATCCAGTAATGTGCGATCAGGGGACAACCTCTTGTATCAAGATGTGTGTTCCCTTTGTGAAAAAACACCAGGTCGAAGTTCGGCAAGCCATCAATCTCTACCATGCCTTTGTGCATTTTAGGATATTCGGCCAGGTACCTGGCATGCATGCCTGATGTTTTGTTCAGGATAAGCCGGAATTCTCCGGTAGGGATGCAGGTTTGCCCTGGTATCTTGATTTCCCTGATGCGATCTTCAAGCAGGTAGGAGGCAAACAATCCGTTGATATAAAGATGGCTCAGGGTACTGTTTTTCCCCTGAGCCACTCTGATGATCCTGGTTTCCATCACGCTTCCTCTCCCTAGTAAGCGTCTACCACTTTCATTGCGTTGCCGCTGGCGAAAGCATAGTAGTTTTCTCCGACCATCTGGAAAAATTCGATACCAGCCACTGCAACGATGGTGCAGTCATCCGGAACGGGATCTTCGGTGTCCACATCAGCGTTCAGAACGGTTTCAGGAATAGGCGCATTCAATGCCAGGTAATCCGAATAAGTTACGGCCGAAAGCTCATGAAAATCCGGTTTAATGGCTTCGTAAGTGTCGCTGGTAGCGTTGTAAGCGAAGTCGCTCAAAACGCCCAGGCCGAAGATCAGACGGAAATGGGTTGAACCGGCAGGAGCATTGATATCGTCCAATGGTTTGAAAGCGGCCACAGAATAATCTGCAATGCCACGTTTTACGTTTTTCACAAGATCGGCACCAGCTTTCATGCAGGAATCGAAATTTGCGTTTTTGTTAAAAGTGACTCCGGCCAGATATTTGCGTTGCTGGCTGATCAGGATAGCGCGGTACCCACGAGGCTCAGACTGATCCTCCAGGTTGATTTTCTTCATGATGGCGGTAAGCCTGCCGGTCAGCTGGCTGTCGCTCATCTTTCCAAGTACGGAACTGAACACCGAACGAACAGCACGACCAGCTTTAGCGCTGCCACCAAATTCGTTCATATTTTCACGGGTACGCTCGAAAGCAGGAGCGGTTGCAACCTGTTCTCCGGTAGGTCCGCCGGTCAATCCGGCAAAATAACCGGTCTGGCCTTTAATTTTGAAATGTCGGATATCGCCAATAGTTCCAACGTACTTGACGTGTCCTTTTTGTCTTGCCATTGTAATGAGAAATTAAGGTTAGAAAAATGATTGATTTCTGCCTTTTTCTTTTTCACGCAAACCCGGGAAATGAGTGTTAAAAATCAAGGCTTTAATGCTGTCAAATATATTAGTATATTTGCTTAAAGTCAACCATTAAAACACTGACATACAATGACATACATAGACATTTTACATAATATTCAGGAAACTGACCTCGTGGTCAGCAGGATTTTGGACGGTGATAGTATTTCCGTCATAGGCATCTACACACATGAAGAAAAAGAGATCCGGCTGTATGGCCTGGATGCTCCAGAGACAAGAAACGGAAGAAAGCTTCGTGAAGATGAAGAAAAGACCAGGGTAGCAGGGGAGATGCTTCGATTTATGGGAAACCAGGCAAAAGAATTTGTCATGCGGATCTGTCCTCCGGGAACACGGGTAACAGTATACACAGAACCATGCAATGAAACTGATTTCTGGGGCCGTCAGCTTGGTTATGTCATACTTCCTGATGGAACTTGCCTGAATGATTTATTGATCCAGGAAGGCTACGCAAAAGCCACCAGCGAGTATTATTGTTCAGAATTATCAAGATACCAGGTGATGAATTGGGATGCAAAGCTCGGGAAAAGAGGCTTGTACGGACTCTCAGATATTTTTTGAAAAGATATTTCAGTATTATTATTTAGAATGAAAATAAATTTCTCAAATAACCACCCTGTTGGACCTATGTTGGACCCACTAAAGAAAAAGAGCTGTAAATCGTTGATTTACAGCTCCGTATCGTGCGTCCAAGTGATCCGCTTGGGATTCGAACCCAAGACCCCATCCTTAAAAGGGATGTGCTCTACCTACTGAGCTAGCGAATCATTTTCATTATTTTGAGGGTGCAAAGGTACATCTTTCCTCCAATTCTGCAACTTTAAATCAAAATATTTTTATTGGCATTGGAATTCAGATGTTTACATTTCTTAGCTTTGCGATATTCCTTGGTTTGGTATCCCAATAAGCTCGAAAATTGTCTTTTTTTTGTTTCAAATCAATTTTTACCAATATTATTTCTGTGTGCTTTAAATACAAATCCTCTTAAAATCTCAGAATCCCTTTTCCTTCACGTATAATATTAACCTCCCCATCGGTACAATCCAGGACAGTTGAAGGAATATTTCCCCCAATCCCAGCATCAATAACTAAATCAACATTGTTAGCAAACTTTTCATAAATCAACTCAGGGTCTGTAGTGTATTCAAGGATATCGTCATCATCATGAACGGAAGTAGACATAATTGGATTACCAAGCAATCTCACAATTTCCAGCGTAATTGGATTGTCAGGGATACGTATTCCCACTGTTTTACGTTTGCTTTGAATATGTCTTGGTACATTATTGCTGGCATTCAGAATGAAAGTAAAAGGCCCTGGGAGGTTCGCTTTCATAGCCTTAAAAATATTATTCTCAATAGGCTTACAATAATCCGACAACTGGCTGACATCAGAGCAGATAAATGAAAACATTGCTTTTCCGGGTTTTATCCCTCTTAATTCACAAATTTTCTCAACGCTCTTGCTTTTAAATATATCGCAACCAATGCCATAAATAGTATCAGTGGGATATACAATTATTCCTCCATCACGCAAGCATTCAACAACAGTGCGCATCTGTCTTTCGTTAGGATTGTCAGGATAAATTTTAATTAGCAGTGCCATTTTCTGAGATTTAACGCAATTTATCGGTTGTCTTTGATACGCTTAGCCATACCAAAGACGGTAATTATTGTCAAAATAATTCAGGAAGTTATTTGAATACAAAGTTAGCACCTTTTAATTAGCATCAGACTAATTATTTAGGTAGTATAATCTATGAATATTAATTGAAAAGGAGAAAAGATTATTTGGTTTTCAGTATATAGAAGCAAAATACAGAAGAGGAAACTTGAAGACACAAAAAATGGGTAAGCTACTTATATCGCACCGCTCAACCATTTACCCTTGCTACATTCCTGTCCTGGGGGAGTTCAATAGGAGCTGGTCGTATAAGACTTACCCATCTGCAAAAGTACTACTTTTTTTGATCAAAAAAACATCTTACAAAATTTTCATTGTCTTTAAGCAACTTTCTTATCTTTGCACTTAACCAACCCCTAAATTATTTGTAATATGGAAACAAAAAACGCACTTTTCATTTCAGCAATTAAGTCCGGACTTATTATCGGAGTTGTTTCGATAGTTGTCTTTGTTATCATGTATGTGGCTGATATTAAGCCAATAGGTATGATGATGCCATTTGTGATAATGCTTATAGGTTTAGCAATCAATATCGCTATTTTGGTTATTATGTTTAAAAAATACAGGACTGAGACAGGTGGTTTTATATCTTTTGGTAACGCATTTCTCTATTGCTTTATAGCGCTTGTTGTTGCGACAATCATTTCTACAATTTTCACTCTCTTATTCATTCAATTCATTGAACCAGCCTATTACAAAAATATTATGGATGCACAGAAAGCATACATGGAAAACTATCTGGCTGGAAAAGTATCAGAAGAACAAATGGCTCAGACAATGGATAAAATAGATGAACAAGCGGCAAAAATGGGTTCTATCGGATCAACGCTGAAAGGTTTGTTAGCTAGCGTTGTAGTTAGTGGCATAATTGCATTAATTGTTGGAGCCATCATGAAAAAAAATCCTGATGTATTTGATAATACTTCAGGAGGAGTAATTTAAATCTGCTTATGGATATTTCAGTAATAGTACCATTACTTAATGAAGAAGAATCACTGCCTGAACTTTGTCAATGGATTGAGAGAGTAATGAAGGAGAATAACTTCACTTATGAAATACTGCTTATTGATGATGGCAGTTATGATAATTCGTGGAGTGTTATTCAGCTGTTACATCAAAGCGATTCCAGGATAAAAGGGATAAAATTCCGCAGGAACTATGGGAAATCAGCCGCGCTGAACACTGGTTTCAAAACAGCTGTCGGAGATGTTGTAATTACTATGGATGCTGATTTACAAGATAGCCCGGATGAAATTCCGGGTTTATTTTCCATGATTAAAGAACAGGGTTTTGACCTGGTTTCGGGCTGGAAAAAGGTACGTCATGATCCTTCACTTACAAAAAACATACCTTCAAAATTATACAACTCCATGACCAGTTTAATGTCGGGAGTAAAGTTGCACGATCATAATTGCGGACTGAAAGCTTATAAAGTTGATGTTGTTAAAAGCATTGAAGTGTATGGTGAAATGCATCGCTACATTCCTGTAATTGCAAAGTGGAACGGATTTAAAAAAATAGGGGAGAAGGTTGTAGAGCATCGCAAGCGCAAATTTGGCGTTACCAAATTCGGTGCAAATCGTTTTATTAACGGTCCGCTCGACCTGATTTCGATCATGTTTGTTTCAAAATTCGGTAAAAAACCAATGCATTTATTTGGTATGCTTGGGATGCTCCTATTTATAATTGGATTTGTGATAGCAGGAGTTCTTGCCTATGCCAAATTTTTCCTGGCTGAGTACAGGATGACCGAAAGGCCTCTCTTTTATTTTGGATTGTTAGCTATGGTTTTAGGAACTCAATTGTTCATGACTGGTTTCCTTGCTGAAATGGTTGCCCGAAATTCACCTGACCGGAATCATTATTTAATAGAAAAGGAACTTTTCTAAATCGAACTGACATTCAAACTGGAATACACTGGAATGGAAAAACGCAAAGTAATCATTATTGGTACTGCATATCCATTCAGGGGAGGAGGAATGTCGACTTACAACGAAAGACTGGCAAAGGCTTTCCAGGAACGTGGAGATGAGGTTACTATTTATACTTTCAGCCTTCAATATCCGGGATTTCTTTTCCCTGGTAAAACCCAATATTCAACTGATCCGGCACCTGAGGATCTGAAGATTAAAGTCGCTGTTAATTCAGTGAATCCTTTTAACTGGATCAAAGTCGGGCGTGAAATAAAAAAACTTAAAGTAGATATAATTGTAGTAAGGTATTGGATGCCTTTTATGGCGCCCTGTCTTGGAACGATAGCACGAATTATCAGACGCAATAAAAAGAGTAAAGTTGTTGCCATTGCTGATAATATAATTCCTCATGAAAAAATGCCCGGAGGCAACCTGCTTTCGCGTTATTTCGTAAAAAGCTGTGATGGATTTATTGTTATGTCACGTGCTGTACTTAACGATCTTGATAAATTTGATAAAGTTCGTCCCCGAAAGTTTTCACCTCATCCTTTGTATGATAATTTCGGAGAAGCCGTTTCAAAAAGTCTTGCAAAAAAGAAGCTAGGTCTTGATGAAACAACAAAGTATATTCTGTTTTTTGGTTTTATTCGCGAATATAAAGGTCTTGATTTGTTAATTAAAGCATTCGCAGATGATCGTTTCAGGAAATTACCTGTTAAATTATTGATAGCCGGTGAGTTCTATATTGACGGGAAACCATATCTTGACCTTATTGATAGTTTGGGGCTAAAAGAAAAGATAGTTCTGAGAACAGAATTTATTGAGAATAAGGACATTGTGAATTATTTCTGCGCATCGGATATTGTAGCTCAGCCATACAAAGATGCTACACAAAGCGGCGTAACACAGATTGCCTATCACTTTGATAAACCTATGCTTACAACAAACGTGGGCGGTTTGTCGGAGATGGTTCCTGATGGGAAAGTTGGCTTTGTGGTTGCACCGGATGTGAATGAAATAAGTGAAGCCTTACTTCGTTTTTTTAATGAAAATAAAGAAGAAGAATTCTCCGCCAATGCTGCAATTGAAAAGAAACGGTTTAGCTGGGAGATACTTCTCAACCAGATCGATTCAATAGTTGATCAGTGCAAAAGCGAGGATGAAAACTATAAAAAAATAAATAAAAGATGAATTCGAAACCAAAGATTAAATCAATTATACAGGCATCTATCGATCTTAAAACCAAGGTTTTGAATGACCCCGAATTAATTGAAACTGTACAAAATATAGTAGATCAGATTATCCATTGCTACGAAAATGGGGGTAAAGTCCTTTTCTGTGGTAATGGAGGCAGTGCGGCAGATGCGCAGCATCTGGCAGCTGAATTATCTGGCAGGTTTTATTTCGACAGGCATCCGCTGTTTGCTGAAGCACTTCATGTTAATTCTTCATATATTACTGCTGTTGCGAATGATTATGGATTTGATGAAGTTTTTGCACGGCTTGTACTTGCCATGGGTAGTAAGGATGATATATTGATTGGCCTTAGCACATCAGGAAATTCAAACAACATATGCAGAGCTTTTGACGAAGCTAACACTCTTGGAATGATTATTGTAGGATTTACCGGAGAAAGTGGCGGAAAATTAAAAGAAAAATCTTCATACCTGCTCAATATCCCTTCAACAGACACGCCACGTATTCAGGAAGCACATATCATGCTTGGTCATATTATTTGTGAACTTGTTGAAGAAAAGCTTTTTAAAGATTAGTTCCTGAGTGAAAAGTGAACAAGTAATTTCACTCGAAGGTATTTGCATTCTGGAAATTAGCGATACTTCAAATCAGAAAAATCCATACCATTAATAATATTTCCAGGAAATATATGAGTAAGAAATTTTCAATTGATCAGGGATGGTCTTTATTTCTTGACAGGGATGGCGTTATCAATCAGCGTATTCCGGATGATTATGTGAAACAGCCTGACGAATTCGAGTTTATTCCTGGTGTTACTCAGGCACTGAAAATTTTCACTGGAATTTTTAGCCCTATCATAGTTATTACAAATCAACAAGGCATCGGAAAGGGATTAATGACTGATTCAAAGTTAAACCTGATCCATGAGAAAATGCTTCAAAAAGTTGCCGAAAACGGCGGCCGGATTGACGCTGTTTTTTATAGCCCGGATTTAAAAAATACAGGCAGCTTTACACGGAAGCCTTCTGTTGGATCAGGACTGAAAGCCAGGAAACAATTTCCTGAAATCAACTTTAAGCGAAGCATTATGGCTGGTGATACATATTCGGATATTCTTTTCGGGTATAGGCTTGGGATGGTTACTGTCCTGATCGGAACTGATAAAGAAGTTGCGTTTCAGTGTTCTGGAATCCTGGATTATTCGTTCCCTGACCTGATTTCCTTCGCTGAATACCTAAAGAAAAACCTTCTGGTAAAAGATTAGTTAACATAGTTCAAATAATAGTATAACAATCAATTAAAATATCTGAATTGACTCCTACACTAATATTCATAAGTTTCCTGGCCTACACCATATTACTCTTTGCAGTAACCTGGATAACTACCCGCAAGGCCAACAACGAATCTTTTTTTATCGGAAATAAAGCATCGCCATGGTTTGTGGTTGCTTACGGAATGATTGGTGCTTCACTTTCAGGAGTAACCTTTATGTCGGTTCCAGGCTGGGTTGGTGCAACTCAGTTCAGTTATTTACTTGTTGTTGCAGGTTACATGATAGGTTATACCGTAATTGCTACGGTTTTAATGCCAATGTACTACAGGTTGAATCTCACTTCAATCTATTCCTATCTTGAACAACGGTTTGGATTCTGGTCTTACAAAACCGGTGCTTTTTTCTTTCTTTTATCCAGGACAATAGGAGCTTCATTCAGAATGTTCCTGGTTGTGAATGTATTGCAGGTATTTGTTTTCGATGCCTGGAATATTCCTTTTATTGTTACAGTAAGCATTTTTATTGCACTGATTATAATGTATACTCTTAAAGGTGGTATAAAAACAATCATCTGGACAGATACACTACAAACTACATTCATGCTTCTGGCTGTAGGTTTGTCAATTTATTTGATCAGCAAGGATTTACAGTTCGATTTCCGGCATTTAATTTCAACCGTTTGGAACAGTGATTATTCAAATATAGTTGTAACCGACTGGCACAGTAAGCAATACTTTCTGAAGCAGATTTTAAGCGGTGCATTTATAGCTATTGTAATGACCGGCCTTGACCAGGAAATGATGCAGAAAAACCTGAGCTGCCGTAATATCGGTGAAGCTCAGAAAAATATGTTTTCATTCAGTATTGTCCTTGTATTTGTAAACCTGATGTTCTTGTTCCTGGGAGCTGTTCTGTATATTTATTCAACCAAACATGGCATAGAATTACCAACACGTACTGATGATCTTTTCCCGATGATTGCGATAAAATACCTGGGGCCACTTGCCGGACTTGTTTTTATTATCGGTTTAATATCAGCGGCTTATCCAAGTGCGGATGGTGCTCTAACTTCATTGACGACTTCGTTTACAATCGATTTTCTTGGCCTGAATAAACGGGATGATCTCAATGAGGAACAGAAAAAGAGCATGCGTTACAAAGTGCATTTATCATTTGCGTTCCTTCTTTTATTGGTAATTGTACTTTTCAGAGCCATAAACGACAGGGCTGTTATTGATAAACTGTTTACAGTTGCCGGTTATACCTATGGGCCTTTATTGGGACTTTATGCCTTTGGATTATTTACCCGTTTCCAGGTAAAGGATAAATTTGTTCCTTATGTTGCCATCAGTTCCCCGATATTCTGTTATGTGTTAAGTGATTTTTCGGTTCAACTTTTAAATGGGTATAAATTTGGTTTTGAGCTTTTGATTATCAATGGATTATATACTTTTATCGGTCTTTGGCTGCTGCGGATAAGGAAGAAAGTTGTTTCATAAATAATCAGAAATAACATACTGTTTTCCTTTCCCGGCTTGAATATTTAGATAATTTTGTGATTGAGAAATTAAAATAAAAACATATAATGTCGAACATCCGGTTTAAAGCTCTTGAATTAGCCATTTCGCGCCCGAAGCGTACAATTGAAATGCATGGAAAGGTATCTGACTATTTTGGCGAAAATACATTTAACCAGTCGGTTATGCGTCAGCATTTGTCGAAAGAAGCTTTTCAGCAATTGCAGAATGTAATTAACAAGGGCGAAAAGATTGACAGGCGCATTGCCGACCAGGTTGCGACCGCCATCAAATCCTGGGCAATATCGAAAGGCGCGACACATTATACACATTGGTTTCATCCGCTTACCGGTGCAACTGCTGAAAAACATGATTCTTTTCTTTCTCCTACTTCCGAAGGCAAAGCAATTGAACATTTTGGTGCCGGCGAACTTATTCAGCAGGAACCTGATGCATCAAGCTTTCCAAGCGGCGGAATCCGCAATACCTTCGAAGCCCGTGGTTATACAGCCTGGGACCCGACATCAACGGCTTTCATTATGGACGATACTCTGTGTATCCCAACCATTTTTATATCATATACCGGCGAAGCACTCGATTATAAAACGCCTATGCTGAAAGCGTTGCATTCGCTTGACAAAGAAGCAACAGAAGTTTGTAAATATTTTAATCGTACCGTATCAAAAGTAATTGCCACGTTAGGCTGGGAGCAGGAGTATTTTCTTGTTGATACTGCCATTTATCATGCAAGGCCTGATATGGCTTTATGCGGACGAACTCTTTTTGGTCATGCTTCGGCTAAAGACCAGCAGCTTTCCGATCACTATTTTGGAACAATTCCCGAAAGCGTTATGGATTTCATGCGGGAATTCGAATATGAGGCTCATTTGCTGGGAATTCCTGTAAAGACTCGTCACAATGAAGTGGCACCAAGCCAATATGAATGCGCACCGGTTTTCGAAGAAGCCAATGTGGCCGTCGACCACAACCAGTTATTGATGCATATCCTCGAAAAAGTGGCAAAGCGCCACCATCTTACATTACTTCTTCATGAGAAGCCCTACCAGGGTGTAAATGGCTCGGGAAAGCACAATAACTGGTCGCTGATGACCAATACAGGAGAGAACCTGCTTTCACCCGGGAAAACACCAAAAGCAAATCTTCGTTTTCTCACTTTCCTTGTAAATATAATTAAAGCGGTTGATACGCATTCAGGTCTGATACGCTCTGTGGTAGCTTCAGCCAGTAATGATTTAAGGCTGGGAGTACACGAGGCACCTCCTGCTATTATGTCGGTATTTATTGGGACACAATTGTCGCAAACGCTGGATGAAATTGAAAAGAGTAGTATTAATAATGACCAGGTTGAAGGTAAGCGCGAAGAATTTTCGCTCAATATCCCCAAAATTCCTGAAATATTTCTTGATAATACGGATCGTAACCGCACATCGCCTTTTGCATTTACAGGTAATAAATTTGAATTCAGGGCAGTCGGTTCTTCGGCAAACTGCGCTAAACCAATGATTGCGTTAAACCTGGCTTTAGCTGAACAATTAAGGGAATTTCGTACAGAAGTTGATGCGCTGATCGAAAAAGGGTCAACTAAGGAAGACGCGATCTATAAAATCCTGAGAAAATACATCAAAGAATCAAAACGAATTCGGTTTGAGGGTAATAGTTATGGTGAAGAGTGGATTGCAGAAGCTGCAAAACGCGGCCTTGCAAACATTCCTTCAACACCTGAAGCATTAAAGATCATGACTGATGAAAACGTGATCAAACTATTCGAAGAGCATGATGTGCTTACAAAACGTGAAGTGTTGGCCCGCTATGAAATTGACCTGGAAAATTACATCAAGAAAATCCAGATTGAATCAAGGATCATAGGCGACCTTTCTCATAACCATATTATTCCTACCGCAATCCGTTACCAGAATACCCTGGTTGAAAATGTAAAAGGGCTTAAAGAAGTGCTTGATATCAAGACTTTTGTAAAGCTTTCGAACAGCCAGATGCAAAACATTAAAGAGATTTCGGAACATATTTCAATCGTTAGGCAATTAGTAGCTGAAATGATTGATAAACGTAAAAAAGCTAACAAAATAGACGATACGGTTGAGAAGGCAGAAATCTATAACCTGGAAGTTTTGCCGTTTTTCGAAAAAATTAGGTATCATGTTGATAAGCTGGAGTTGCTGGTTGACGACGAATTATGGCCTCTGCCGAAATATCGTGAGCTATTGTTTATAAAATAGCTGAAAATCAGTTGATTATAATGTGCTATTTATGGTTCTCTAAAAATAAAAATTTCACTCCTGAGTTGAATTGCATATCTTGTTTTGGTTCAGGCATTGCTACTTATTGAGTTATGAATTCGTCAATTTCGAGTAAAATTGCATAGCAATAAATGAAACGATTGCCCGTTTTTATTGTATTAGATAAATTTAGTGTAATTTTGATTTGCCACAATAAATCGTTGTTATGATAAAAAAAGTTTTTCTGTCTGCTTTGCTTTTGTTTTCAGTTGCCGGAATTAAGGCACAAATCAATGTGAGTAAAGTAGGTTCTGCAGCTATTCCTGCTGAATCCGAAGGCTTATTTTATGCATTGCCACAGACCGTGATCCAGGTGGATATAATAGTAAATAAAATTCAGAAAGTTAAAGGCCCTTTTGCTGAATATGCAGATCAAATGCTTGGTTTGTTGCAGGTTACAACCGTGAACAGTACGGAATATGAACTGAGAGACATCAGGTTGACATCCTACAACGAACCCGATCCTTCCGAATACTATTTTATTCAGATGCCTGAAAAACAAAAGGATAGAAAAGCTATCGAACTTTTTTTGTCTGATGATGGAGTTATCTCTGGGGTTGGAAGTTTAAGCCAGGCCAATACAAATAAAAAACAACAATCAATTGATCTTTCCACATCAAGGATCGATATGCCTGAAGTTACAAATCCAAGTGTTTTTGAAAGGACGGATACCGTTATTAAGCGAATTAGTCTTGACTCTACAATTATTGAACAGAAATTTTTCAGAAAAACCTCAGCAGCAAAATCAACAGAACAGAAAGCAAGGGAAGCATCAGAGTTCATACTCAAACTTGATGAAAGCATGTACAACCTGATTAATGGCTACCAGGAGGTTAACTACGAAAAAGGAACAATGGAGTTCATGTACAACCAGATGAATAGCATGAAACAGGACTATCTTGAGTTGTTCAAAGGAGTGAATAACACGTCAAATGAAACATTTACGTTTTATTTTGTGGTGGATAAGAGCAATCCAACTGAAACATTATGCCGGTTTTCAATAAGTAAAGGTATTCTTCCTAAAAATTCAACGTTCGGAGATTTTGTCCAGATACAAGCTATCAGCCTGTATAAAACCGGTGCTTTGAAACCTGAAATTGAAAAACTAAATGCAGGTCAACGCAGTTCGCATGGATTATACTACCGTATTCCTGATAAAGCTGATGTAGTTGTCAGAGTTGGCGGACAAGTGAAACTTGAAACCCAGTTTATTGTCAATCAATTTGGAGTTGTTACTTTTCTGCCTGCTTCCAGCCTCCGGAATATTGGAATCGATAACAATACAGGTACACTAAGGCGTGTTGTACTTGAGTAAATCGCACTGATTTTTAACTGTACTGACTTATTCTTGAATGAAAATCAAAGAATTATTTATTAAAGCAATGCGCATTTCACTGATACCCAGTAATGAGTGGAAGACCATTAAAATTGAACAGGAAACACCGAAAGAACTGATGTGGAACTTTGCATTCCCGATCATCCTTTTCAGTGCTGTGGGGCGTGATATTGGTTTGTTCTTTGTTGCAAAAGCAGTTTTGGGATATTCTTTAAATCTGGCTATCTTATTGCTATTTAACCTGATTTCGTGGGTTGCTATTCCATACATGCTTGTACTGGCCGCTACATATATGCTTAATTTCACGTTACCCAAACTTGGAATCGATACCGATTACCTTCGCATTCTGAAATTGGTTGTATATACCTTTACGCCACTCTTTATAGTAACATTTTTTGTTTACCTGCATCCTTTGCTAAGAATACTCATACCGATCGGAATCTATGTTTTTATAGCATACACATTTTATATTTTCTGGTATGGAATTCAGGAAATGTTTGATATAACACTTGAAAAGAAACTGAGATTTATCTTAATAACAATTGCGGTTGGTTTCATCATGATTTTTATCGCCCAGCATATTTATGGACTTATGCTGGGATGGGTAATGCCTGGAATGGAAGCGTATGTTAAATAGAATTTTATTTGTATCTAACAATCTGGTTTCTCAGGATTTAAGAACAAGGATGAACGATTTTTGATTTTTGATTTATATTTATTACTAAGCTTTACTTCTTAAATCGTTAATCAACATTCCTTGTTTTTAAATCAAAAAAATCTTACTCCAACTCCAGGAATTGAACCAGATTTACCCAAGTGCCTTTTTCAATCTGACCAATTCCCCAAGCAAATTATCCATCAGATCAAGCCTGAGCATATTAGCTCCATCCGATTTTGCCTTTGATGGCTCAGGATGTGTTTCCATAAATAAACCTTCAACTCCGGATGTTATACCCAGTTTGGCCATTAACGGAATAAGATCAGGGCGGCCACCTGTAACGCCTGCAGGTTGGTTGGGTTGCTGAAGTGAATGTGTAACATCGAGTATCACAGGAACTCCGGCTTGCTGCATAACAGGAATATTCCTGAAATCAACTACCAGGTCCGTATATCCGAAAGTGGTTCCACGCTCGGTCAGCATCACTTTATTATTTCCTGTTTCTCTCACCTTTTCAACTGCAAAATGCATGGCATCGCCCGAGGCAAACTGGCCTTTCTTAATATTCACTACTTTTCCTGTTTCACCGGCAGCAAACAATAATTCGCTTTGCCTGCAAAGAAAGGCAGGAATCTGAAGTATATCAACATATTGAGCGGCAAGCCTGGCATCGCTCTCACTATGAATATCGCTGACTACCGGTACCTGGAACTTCTGCCTGATTCTGGCCAGTACTTCAAGCGCTTTTTCATCGCCGATTCCGGTAAAAGATGAGCTTTTTGAACGGTTAGCTTTGCGGTAAGATGCTTTAAAAATAAAAGGTATTTGATATTTATCTGTCAGTTCAACCAGTATCCTTGCAATTTCAAAAGGACTTTCAGCATCTTCAACCACACATGGACCAGCCAGAAGGAAGAAGTTACCTGATTCCAGATGTTTTATATAAGGGATTTCGCTCAGAATATTCATGATATTTTTAGTTTTGAGTTTTTGCAATGAAATTAGTATCCATATTTTTCGCCCCAGTTTTTTCGCAACTTTTCACGGGCTTCGTGCTCACGGGCATTATGTCCCGGATCAAATAACTTTTTGCCTTTTAATTTTTCAGGCAGGAATTCAACGTTTACAAAATTGCCATCGTACTGATGAGCGTATTTGTAATCCTTGCCATAGCCGATATTCTTCATTAGCTTTGTAGGAGCGTTCCTGAGATGTAAAGGCACCGGAAGGTCGCCGTATTGCTGAACCGCTGCCATAGCGTCTTCAATGGCCATATACGAAGCATTGCTTTTGGCTGAACACGCAAGATAGATGGCCGTTTGTGATAAAATGATCCGGCTTTCGGGAAAACCGATTTTATTTACAGCGTCAAAACAATTATTGGCAAGTACAAGTGCAGTAGGATTTGCGTTTCCGATATCTTCAGATGCAAGTATCACCATACGCCGGGCAATAAAAAGCGGATCTTCTCCGGCAATGATCATCCGCGCAAGCCAATACACTGCGGCATTCGGATCGCTGCCGCGCATTGATTTAATGAAAGCAGAAATAACATCATAATGCATTTCACCTGATTTATCATACAGAGCAAGATTTTGCTGAATGATGCTTAACGTATTTTCATTGTTGATTTCAATAGGTTTTCCTGAAGTAAGCAGCGACGCAATAATAATATCGATTGCATTGAGCAACTTGCGGGCATCACCGCCTGAAATCCGGATCAATGCTTCATGCTCTTTTATGACAATTTTAACGCCATGAATTCCACAAAGAGTTTCTTTGGCTTTATTTAAAATTACCAGCAGATCATCTTCCTCAAGAGGTTTTAAAATATAAACCTGGCAACGCGAAAGTAAAGGGGATATAACCTCGAAAGATGGATTTTCGGTAGTTGCACCAATTAATATTACGGTTCCTTTTTCAACAGCACCAAGGAGAGAATCCTGTTGTGACTTGCTGAACCTATGAATTTCATCAATAAAAAGTATGGGCTGGGATGAATCTTTTCCGGCCCTGTCAATTACTTCTCTGACATCTTTTACACCTGAATTTACAGCACTTAAAGTATAAAATTGCCTTCCGGTGGCATTTGCGATTATAAGCGCCAGAGTTGTTTTGCCGACACCGGGCGGCCCCCAGAAGATCATTGAGTGAACCGAACCTCCATCAACCATTCTCCTGAATGCGGTTCCTTCCGACATCAGATGCGGTTGTCCGATATATTCATCAGCATTTTTGGGCCTGAGAATTTCAGCTAAAGGTATCTGTATGTTCATTCCGATCGATAATTAGCGCGAATTTATTCTGTTAATGAGTTGTGCCTGCTGTCAGGTGAATTTCGTTTAGGATTGGTAAGATTTGTAAACCGTTCCAGGTTTTCCTGAATCGCCGAAACTTCAAGTCCATCAAGTGATGAGGATAAAGACTGGAGTTCAACCGCTCTTTGTTCAGGATAAATAATAATGAAATTCTTATTTTCAAAATGCCTGGCAAGATCACGGGGCATGTGTTCAAAATAATGTTCGTACGACAAGGTCCGGCGCCTGGCAGCAATCACTACAAACAAATCCTGAATATTTGTAACTTTTGATTGGTCAATTATGGGATGTGCCGAATGCGAAATCTCATATTCGATTTTGATGTTTGTATCTTCAGTTTCGAGAAAATCACGTATTTCAGAAAGTGAATTTTCATAACCGGAAAACAGCAGAGAAGCGCTGGTTCGCGATGCGATGATTTTAAGCGTAGTTAACCATGTATTGAAACCTGTCTCGCATTCAGTATTTTCGGGAAGGGAAACCAGGATGCGGTTTGTGGTATTCAAAGGATGTGAGATTTTCGCTACCATGACCATTTGCTCTGAGCTCCCGATCAGGTTCTCGATAATGCTCCCGAAAAAGAAATTTGTGGTAGTAATTTTACCGTTCCACCCAAGTATGATTTTGTTGATCATCAATTCTTTAACAGCACGGGAAATTCCATTGGCGACATTTAAATCTACCCGCGAAACATGAGCTAATTGAGTATCAGCAGCTGCGGCGTGAGAAATTGCTGATTCGAACATCTTATTGTTTTTCAGAATCTGGTCTTCAGCGAAAGCATCATCAGGGACAACTGAAAGCATATAAACCGGTTGTTCCGTATTTTGCTCGCGGATCAGAATCGCAAAATCAATCAATCCTTCAATAGTCGCCGGATTTGATACGGGTACCAGAATGCGTTCAGGTAAACCTGTTTTGGCGGGAACTTTTGCCGCCTCAGCAACTGCAAGCTTTCTGCCATAACGTTCAGTGATAAAGGAACCAATAAAACAAGATGCCAGTATGATCATGATGGCGCCATTAAGCACATCCAAGCCAATCAGTTTAAGATTATAACCAACAAATACAACAGCTATAATTGCAGCGGCATGCGAAACACTTAATCCAAATATTACCTGTCGTTCAGTGTTTGTATACTTGAAAATCAATTGCATAACCCATGCAGCAATAAACTTGCTGACAATTGCGACTACTACCATAGTTACTGCAAAAATCAGGGCTCCTAAACCATTAAACAGAACAGAGATGTCCACTATCATTCCAACACTGATAAGGAAAACAGGGATAAATAAATTATTGCCGATAAAGGAAATCCTGTTCATTAAGGCTGAAGTAGGAGGGATAAGATTACTAAGTGCCAAGCCTGCAAGAAAAGCTCCGATAATCGGTTCAATCCCGGCAGCACGTGCCAGAAGACCCGAAATAAAAAGCATTACCAGTACAAAAATATATTGGGAACCACTCTCGCCTTCCAGGTTTTTAAAGAACCATATGCTGATTTTAGGAACACCCCATAATATCAGGAATGAAAAAGCTGAAATGGAAAGTACGATCCGTATCCAGAACAGTGCGCTTATTGAGCCCTGTGTTGCGGCAGAAATAAAAGCAAGCATTACCAGTACAGCTGTATCGGTAATAATGGTGCCTCCAATGGTTATTGTAACAGCTTCACTCCTTGTAATCCCAAGTCGGCTGGCAATAGGGTAGGAGATGAGAGTATGGGTTGAAAACATACTTGCAATCAGCAGTGATGCAAGTAGATTGTATGAAAGCAGGAAATGAGCTACAAAAAACCCAAAAATAAGAGGAATGAAAAATGTTAAAGCCCCAAAAGCAATACTTTTATTTCTATTACGAAGTAAATCACGTAGGTTGAGTTCAAGCCCGGCCAGAAACATCAGGTAAAGTAAACCTGCCGTACTTAATAATTTTACACTTTCACCTGATTCAACAAGGTTTATCCCGTGAGGACCTATTAACATTCCTGATACAATAAGCCCTACAATTCCAGGAATCCGGAATTTCCTGAAAGCGATAGGTGCTACAAGAATAATTGTAATAAGAATAGTAAAAACAATAACCGGCTCATTTAAAGGAAGTTCCGGCAGATTATTTAACCACATGCAGATATTAGATTAAGGATGTGCAAATGTAATCCAATTGAGCGAAAGATTCTTGCTTTTATCTGCCTGTAAGTAGCCCCTATAAATGCCGGTTTATTGATCCTGCTTTTAATTTTTTAATTCTTACTGTATTGTTTTTTTTTGAATAAAATTGAATAAAACCAGATTTTGAATTGGCAAAAACGGCTAATTATCTTTGATATAAACATTTTATTTAAGGCTGTTGATATCTTTATTTGGAAAAACAGTCCTGTATCTAATTGATTATAATACAATTATGCAATATGTTAAAAAAACTTAATTTATTTTATGATAAAGTTTGATTCGTATTAAAAATGCTTGTACTTTTGCACCGTTTTTTAATTAAACTTAGATATGAAAAAATTATTTGCAATGTTTGTAGTAGCTGGTATGGTAGCTTTCGTAGCTTGTGGACCCAGTGCAGAAGTAAAAGAACAACAGCGTATCGCTGATTCAACTAGAGTAGCTGATTCGAACGCAGCAGTTATGGCGGCTCAAGAGCAAGCAGCAGCCGATACAGCAGTTGCTGTTAAAGCAAGAGCTGAAGCTGATTCAATTGCTAAACTTCCTGTCAAGAAGTAGTTAATTCTTTCTTGATTGAAAATTTAAAAGGAGTGCATTGCACTCCTTTTTTTATGCCTTTTAAATTAGTACTTCAACAAATTGAATATGAAATAATTATCCTATTATACATAGTAAAAGGTATCTCTACTTGATGTTTATGCTGATCAGTTCAACATCAAAAACCAACGGGCAATAAGCTGGAATATCATTTCCTGCGCCTTGTTCGCCGTAAGCCAGTTTTGATGGTAAAATAAGCGTTGCCTTACCTCCGGCACTCATCAAGGATATTCCTTCGTCCCAACCTTTTATAACTTGTCCCTGGCCTAGAGTAAATTCAAAAGGAGTTGCTGGTTTCCTGTCTAATGATGAATCGAATATTTTGCCATTCAACAATTTACCGGTATAGTGAACTTTTACTTTCTTACCTGCTGATGCTTTTTGGCCATTACCTTTCACTCTTTCGACATAATAAAGTCCGCTGGTTGTTGGTGTTGCAGTTATGTTATTTGCTTCGATGTATTGCTTAATAAGTGAAGGCTCATTGGATAAAGCTACATTCGCAGTTTCATTTTTAATAGCTTCTTCCTGCTTGATTGCCTCTTCATTTTCATATTTAGTTTTTATATCCAGAATTTCAATATCATAAACTACTGGTGAGTATGGAGAAATAATATCCTGTCCGCCTGAATCTTTTTTTCCTTTTTCGCCAAAACCCATGGAAGAAGGAACAACAACTGTAGCTTTGCTTCCTTGTTTCATTAATCCTATGGCTTCGTCAAATCCTTTGGTATCAAACGGTTTACCATATTCAAAAGTAATAGGTTTGTTTTGGTCTAACGTTGAGAATATTTTATTGCCATCAATAGATGAGACCGTAAGATTTATTTTGACAAAATCACCATCAACAATGAGGCGTCCGGCACCCGGATTTTGCACAATTATATAAATACCTGAAGCTGTTGGTGCTGCAGTAACTTTGTTTTTTTCCAAGTAAACCTGTATTTTTCCGGGCTCTTTACTTTTAAACTTCTCAGCTTTGTCCTTTTCCGCTTTTTGACGTGCTTCCGCACTTTCAATATTCAGAAGTTTTACATCAAAATAAAGCATTGATTTATTGTTTATGCCTTGAGGCAGCTGCGGGTACTTTGCTGTTTTCATGAAGAAATCTTCGGCATTTATGATAAATGTAGCACTATCGCCTTTGTGCAGCTTACTAAATGCCTCATAAATATCGCCTCTAAATTCCGATTTCACCAGGGTTATCTCAAATGGTTTTGTCATGTCCGCAGAATTGAATATAATCGAGTCCTTGTAAGCAATTTTCATGTAATATTTAATTTTCATGGTAAGAATACTACCTTCGATAGCAATTGGCGTTGTCGAACTGACATTATGCAAAACATCAATGTTTTTTTTGTGAAATTTGTAATAAACTCCACTTTCTGATTTATTGAATCCATTGGGAATAGCACCCTGGCCGCAGACAGTCATAAAGACCGGAAATAACACAAGTGATAGGAGTAGGTTTACTCTGTATATCTTTTTCATGTTTCAGTGTTTTAGACAGATAAATAGATAAAAATAATAAATTTTCAGGAAAAGGTAAGATAGAAACTATCAATTAGGGTATAATTTTAGTTTCTAGTAATTTGGTTTTAAAAATACAAACTTAACATTTTATCAAATACTAATAGTTGGCAATATGTGATCTAAAGCTATAATAACTTGAGTTGACATGATTAGGTTTTGGCATCTGAAATACGTTCCGGGTAGCTATAATTAGTTCTTTTAAGATTCAAAAGTGATTAAAAGACATACTTTCTCTCTGAGAGAATACTTCTCATTCCTCGATAGTATCAAAATTAACCACTGTACGAATTGACAAGAAAAAATTATTGATTAAAATGAACGGTAGGTTCTGGAAAAAACAATAACCAATTATAGAATCTACTGAAAGTTGATTTTTTTATGGGTATTCACTATTCATAAGGCAGGAAAAGCAGGATGGATAATTTAAAAAGTTACATTTGACTGTAATAATAAACCTAATATGCCAACCTAAACAATAGCGGTCAGTTTATGGCTATCGTTGCTTTTCTGAATGTAAACGGAAAAAAAATATTTTGATGGTACCCAAGGTGGAAATGCCTATGGTACTGATCACACCCGGAAATAATCACGGATGACAGAAGAATAATACCTGAATGCCGGAGCAGGAGAATAGGCCTGATAAAACGCTTTAAGCTTCAGCTGGTTTTTACAAACAGTTATAACGTTTGAGTGGAGGGGAATAAATAGTGTAAAATAAGTTTTGTTACTTAATAATCATCTGTAAAACAATAATATCTTTATCATCAAATAAATAACGTTATGAAAAGGATTCTTTTAATATTTATAATTGGAGTTTTGAACAATAATTTATTTTCTCAGAGTATAAAAACATACACAGGATCACGATCAATATCAATTCTTAATTTTAATATTGAAGGAACCGAAACATATAAATATATTGAAAATAACGGAGACAGAATCAGAACCGGACCATATAGTTATACAAAGGAACTTAAAAAAAGCAACTATAACAGTTATTCTGGTAGATATGAAGAAGGAATAGCACTTATAGCAATAAGCGGTAATTACGCAAATGACAAACCTGATAAAACATGGACTTCTAGCATTACTGGGGCTATTAATTCAACCGAGGTGAACGTATCTTCTACTTGTTCTTATGCAAATGGAATGTTAAGCGGCAAATATAGAAGTAAATTTGAAGTTCAAGAATATAACAAGAAAGGAATTATGTTTTTAACTGAATGTACCTTTAAAAATAATAAGATTGTTGGAAAGTATTTGTTAAGAGCAGGAACCAAAGGCTCAACGAGTCCAGATTATACTCGCAGTGTCGAATTTGACAAAAATGGGTTTATAACTAATGAATATTATGAAAATGGATTTGATTTAAATGAAAGGAGTTTTGCAACATACGATACATCTTTAAATGCAATATTTCTTAATGACACCTTGTTTGTTACTGAAAATAAAGGCTATATAGATTTGAATAATGGATCATTTTATAATGTTTCAGGAATCGAAAATGACTGTTTTGCGACTTTTCAACCTGGTTATAATGATTTGATTATGATATTTCAGGTACTAGCTGATTTGCCTAAAATATATGTAACAAGATCATGGATCATACCAGAATTTGAAGATGTTCAATCCTTTATCAGAGACTATAATGAAAAGGGGTTTACAGGTAAAGCACTTAAACTTGGGTATTATTATAATTTATCACAAGGTTTCAAATTAGCCAGAGAAGGGCAATACCAGAATGCTAAATACAGCTATTTAGAGTCTTTAAATTATAAAGATGATCCTGAAGTCAAAAATAAAATAGCTGTTTTACAAACGTTTATTGAATTTGACTCATTAGTTTCATTAGCAAATATCAATTTTAAGAGTAAACAATATAACGAAGCAGAATTGTTATATGAAAAGGCTCTGGTATTAAGAGCCGACAAGAGTGTTGAAGGTATGCTGCTTAAAATAAATGCTATAAATGAAAAATATAATCAATTCATTTCACAGCCGTCCGGAAGTTTTCAAATTTAAGTGAAAACCCTTCTGAAAGCCTTTGTTTATGTAGATAGATTGAGTTTTAGTTGAGAATTATCTTCGTTAAACAATCTCAACTGGGTTCGTTTTTTTACCTTGTTTGCTT
>CAIRMR010000214.1 GCA_903879715.1 uncultured Bacteroidales bacterium | reverse complement strand
TTAAAATCTGTGTAATCCGTGTAATCTGTGGCAAAAAAACATTATAATCAGACTGATTAGTTACACTTTTTACTTTAGTTTTCGTGTTAAATCTAGCAGCCCATTAATTATGGTCAAAGGATGTGCCGGATTGCCCGGAATATACAGATCAACATGATATTTATCCAGGAAACTCCGGTTGATGGCTGGAGTTCCGGCAAATATTCCGCCACTGATGGCATCAGTTCCAACCAGAACGATAATTTTAGGATCAGGAGTAGCATCGTAGCAAATCTGAAGCGGCTCGGCCATATTTTCAGTAATTGGACCAGTAATTACGATCCCATCTGCATGCCTCGGTGAGGCAACAAATTCAATACCAAAACGCCCCAAATCGAACTGCACGTTGTTGGATGCGCCCAACTCCCATTCGCAACTGTTATCGCCGCCGGCTGATACCTGGCGTAACTTTAAGGAACGGCTAAACAGGCTGTGAATTTCTTTGCGCACTTTGGCAGGATTTATCGTTACCAGCTTTTCGTCACCTTCTTTAATAATAAGGCTTTCCCTTTCATTTGCCGAAATCTTATAATCGGTGGTGAATTTGATCTTTTCGGGAAACCGCATGGCACATTCGCCGCAAAAAGTACATTTTCCCAAATCAAGACTTACCGGATTAACCGAAATTGCGTCAACAGGACAAAGCTCCTTCAACTCAGTTTCATCCACTTTAAGCGTACTGATCACAGGCCTGCCATGGAAAATTCCCGGCACTTTTGCTGTAGTAACATCAGGAATAAACTGTTTGCCCTGGTGGTAGAGGATTTTAAGGTTGCTGAACATTGATGATTGGGTTTATAAGTGGTTTGGGAGAAAGAGTGGTCATTCAGTGGTTGAGGAATGAGATTTTTGAGTTTTTGAGTCCGGGGGAGTTGTCATTCGGTGGTCATTCGATTGCAGAGGGTTGAGATTTCTGAGTGTTTGAGTCAAAAGAGTGGTCATTCAATGGTTGAGAAATGAGATTTTTGAGTTTTTGAGTCCGGGGGAGTTGTCATTCGGTGGTCATTCGATGGTGGAGGGATGAGTATTTTGGGTGTTTGAGTCGGGAGAGTGGTCATTCAGTGGTTGAGGATAGAGATTTTTGAGTTTTTGAGTCCGGGGGAGTTGTCATTCGGTGGTCATTCGATGGTGGAGGGATGAGTATTTTGGGTGTTTGAGTTAAGAGAGTTGTCATTCGGTGGTCATTCGATTGTAGAGGGTTGAGATTTCTGAGTGTTTGAGTCAATAGAGTGGTCATTCAGTGGTTGAGGATAGAGTTTTCAGAGTTTTTGAGTCAGGGAGAGTTGTTATTCAATGGTCATTCAATTGTTGAGGGATGAGTGTTTTGGGTGTTTGAGTTGAGAGAGTTGTCATTCGGTGGTCATTCGATTGTAGAGGGTTGAGATTTCTGAGTGTTTGAGTCAATAGAGTGGTCATTCAGTGGTTAAGGAAAGAGTTTTCAGAGTTTTTGAGTCAGGGAGAGTTGTTATTCAATGGTCATTCAATTGTTGAGGGATGAGTGTTTTGGGTGTTTGAGTCGAAAGAGGTCATTCAGTGGTTGAGGATAGTGTTTTCAGAGTTTTTGAGTCAGGGAGAGTTGCCTTTAAATAGTCATTTAATTGCAGATGAATGAGTTAATTCAGAAGGTGGGAAGACTATTCTCTATTCGCTATTCTCTATTCTCTATTCTCTATTCTCTATTCACTTTTCACTTTGAATACCACCTCCCTAACCCCCAACACCTAACCCCTAAATCCTTTACAAATCATGTCCGCTGTAGGACAAATTAAAACTCTTGTTACAGATTGGAAAATCCGAAATTTCGTTATTCCTTACCGAAAGCGCCAATGCCATCCAGTTGTGGAACGAAGGATCTTTAATTTTATAATGCTTTAATTCGCCTTCCGAACCGGTTATAGCGCAATGGCAGATTTCGCCGCGCCATCCTTCGACCAGCGAAATAGTGAATAAACCAGCTCCGGGAGTTTTTAATGCTTTTAAAGGCAATGGTTCTGGAACTTCAGGAACATTGGCTATCAGCGATCGCAAATAGTTCATGGATTGAAATACTTCTTTCCTGCGGATTGCAACACGTGAATACACATCACCATGGCGTTTTACAATGGGTTCGTGTTGCAGTTCAGGATAAAGACTGTGCGGATGTGAAAGCCTGATATCACGTGTAACTCCCGACCCGCGGGCAGTCATACCTACGGCACCTATGGCAGATGCATCCTCAACCGAAACTACACCTGTACGTTCAAACCGCGACAACGCACTTGGCATGTTGAACAATTCCTTGTTCATTTCGGTAAAATCAGGCTCGAATGTATCCAGTACTTCTGAAAGCCGTTTAGCCAGTGCCTGGGTAAAAGGAATTTTATTCTGACCAGGCCTGATCAAACCTTTTGAAAGACGGTTGCCACACCATTCCTGCATAAAATTCACAATTGGCGTCCGAAGCCTGCCAAATACGGAACTTCCCAACTGATAAGCTATATCAGTACAAACAGCGCTTAAATCGCCGGCATGTATTGCAATCCGCTCTACTTCAAGAGCGACAGTTCTTGCAAAGTCAATGTCACGGGAAGGTTCAAATCCACAGAGACTTTCCCATGCATGGGCAAAAGCGACTGAATGTCCGACAGATGTATCGCCTGCAATATTTTCGGAAAGCGTGGCTAATTGGTTCAGTTGTTTCTTTTCCAGGAATAATTTCTCAATTCCACGATGCTGGTAGCCTAATTGTATTTCCAGATGTAATATCTGCTCGCCGTTACAGATAAACCTGAAATGACCCGGCTCAATAACACCCGCATGTATCGGCCCCACTCCTACTTCGTGAAGTTCTTCACTGTCAATGGCGTAAAACGGGTAATTGGCAATAGTCTGTTTTTTATCAAAACGATCCTGCGGATAACGAACCGGTTTTAACCAGGGATGATCTGTATATTGAATTCCAAAATTTTCGTGTATTTCACGTTCAAATTTCTCAAAACAAAGATTTTTTACCGTGAACGATGCAAGCTCCATCGTGATATCCACCAAACACGACGACACAAAAATTACATGATCCGGGTCGCCGGCAATGCAACAGATCAGTTTTATCTTTTCGCCTTCGCGGTATCCATAATAATTCACACAATGCCGGCCGGGGCTTTCAGCTACCATGCCCGTGTTTAAAACCAGGAATGCACTGTACGAAACTTCCGGAATATCCGAAACCGGTACCGACTGATTGTTTTTTATGGTTAGGTAATGCATTGATGGGGTTAGGGTTTAGGGGTTGGGAGTTAGGGTTTTCGTTAATCGTTAATCGTTAATCGTTAATCGTTGTTCGTTATTTGTCATTCGTGATTCGTGATTTGTAATTCGTCATTCGTAAATCGTTATTCGTCATTCGTCATTCGTAAATCGTCATTCGTAAATCGTCATTCGTCATTCGTCATTCGTTATTTGTTGTTCGTTGTTCGTTATTTGTCATTCGTGATTCGTCATTCGTGATTCGTGATTTGTTATTCGTCATTCGTCATTCGTAAATCGTCATTCGTAAATCGTTATTCGTTATTCGTAATTCGTAATTCGTAATTTGTTGTTCGTTGTTCGTTGTTCGTTATTTGTCATTCGTGATTCGTGATTCGTGATTTGTGATTTGTTATTCGTCATTCGTAAATCATTATTCGTAAATCGTCATTCGTAAATCGTCATTCGTAAATCGTTATTCGTTATTCGTTATTCGTTATTCGTTATTTGTTGTTCGTTGTTCCCCCCGCGTGTGAGACGCGAGGCATCGCGTCTCTACATCGGTAATAAATGCACGCTATCCTTCAGCATCTGAACAAATATAGCAGGCGGATTTAATCCGAGGTAAACGGCTAAAGCCAGCAAAATAAACTGTGAGACTGATTCCCACGGATTTATTTTCGGAACATTGGAATCGTCAAATCCCACAGCCGGAACAAAAAGCACTTTAAAGATGTTCTTTCCGAAAGCCCAGATGATCATTGTTAAAAGCAGCAAAACAACAATCAGGAGAATGATCTGTCCTGCGTCGAATAATGATTTGAAAATCAAAAACTCGCTGACAAATAGTCCCGAAGGCGGCATAGCAGTGGCGCTGATAAAACCCAGCAAAAGCACCATGGCACCGGTTGGGTTGTATTTAAAATAGTTGCCAAGGTGGTAAATGCTTTTATCCAAAAACACATTGTAAAGCTGATTAAACTGAAAGAACAGGCTTGATTTCACAAATGCATGCAGAATTATGTGAAGTACAGCCGCGTAATAACCTATTCCACCGGCGGCGACGCCAAGCATTACTATTCCCATATGCTCAATTCCGGAATAGGCAAACATGCGCTTGATGTTTTTCACTTTCAGCATATACACGGTTGACACAAAAAGCGAAAGAAAAGCCGCTGATCCTACAACCAGTTGAGCCCAATGCAAAAGAGGAGTGTTAGCTATTATGATGTAAAAACGGAAAATTCCGACAAATCCAAGGTTCATCAATACGGTTGCGAACAATGCGCCTGCAGGTGCCGGAGCTTTATCCTTAGCATCAATACCTGCAGTAAACATGGGAACCAATCCCAGTTTAGCCGTAAAACCGGTGAAAATAAACAGGAACGCCATCCTAAGCCAGACAGGATTGAGTTCAGCTCTTTTCGCCAGCAGGTTGCTGAACGAAAGGTCATCAGAACCTGCATGCTGAAGCGAAAGACTCAGAAAAAGTATCCCGATAAAAATAAAGGTAATGCTGATGGCACAAATAAATACATATTTCCAGGTACCTTCCAAAGCCAGTTTATTACGGTGGTGGTAGATGAGAGCAGATGCACTCAGAGTGGTAATCTCGGTAAAAATCCAGGTAACAGCAATATGATTTGAAAGATATCCGGCACTGATAGCCATTACTAACATCACCATTGATGTGAGGTAGATTGCACGTGCCTGCGGATCTTCCTTATGATTTTCGATGTAGAGGTAACTATGAATAAACGCAGGAATAGCTATTATGCTTAGCGTTATCAGCAAAATTACTCCCAGCGAATCGTATGTGAAATAAATTAATTCAGTGTTGCCATATTGCATGCAGCTGTATATCGTAAATACAGACTGTAACAAAAGGAAAAGTCCGGCCAACGAATACACAAGTATCTTTTTCCTGCTGAAAAACAGGATAATGGCAATAGACAATGTACCTAACAGATAAACTCCAATCATCGTTTCCAGGTTTTCCCGATTAATAATCTTTTAAATTACTCAGCTGATCCACATCCACATCTTTAAAAACATCTCCGATTTTGTTCAGGAATATTCCTAGAATAAGCACACTTGCAAAAATATCAAGCATAATACCCAGGTTCACCAGCATCGGCATTTCGTTGCCAATTGCCAGGGACAACACAAATACACCGTTTTCAATTACCATGTAACCCATAACGTGGGTAATGATTTTACGCCGGGTAGCTATGAGGTAAAGTCCAAAGAACAAGGTTGAAAGCGCTACAACAAAAAATATCTTGTCCAGGTTATCATCCTTTATTGTATTGGATATCAATATTGTAATTACAACAATAAAAGTTGTAATTACCAACGACACAAAGTTGGGAAGAAAAGGTTCAGCCTCGCGGGTAATGTTGTTCCTCTTAAGCAGGTAACCAAGGAATATCGGCACTGCCAGCGACTTGAAAACAATAGTTTCGAGTAGTATGAAAATCAGGTTAAGTGTATCAATTTTATTAAGTTGGAGGAAGACGACAAAAAATAAAATCACTCCTTGCAGGGCCAGCACTTTGATATAGGTCATCATGCGGTTCGCGATGGCCATATAAAAAAGCGTGATTATGAAAGTAATTAAAAGTACATGTATCATTGTATCAAACTGGATTAAAGTATTTTACATGAATTTTTGAAGAATAAGCAGTACTCCAAAGAAAATCAGCAGACTCACCGAAGTAAGTGCTACGATAAACTGCGGATTGTGACTCATCCTGAACCTTGCCATAAAGGATTCAATCAGCCCGATTGAAACAGCCATCAGGAATTGTATGGCAAAAAACGAAGGAATTGCATATTGGAATGGTATTACTCCGATAAACAGGTTAACGATCAGTGCGCCGTAAATGGCAAATTTCAGGTAACCGGCAGTAAAAATCAAACCAAGATCAAATCCGCTGTTATCCAAAATCATAACCTCATGAATCATAGTCAGTTCGAGATGGGTTTTCGGATCATCGATTGGCATACGGCTGCTTTCAATCATGGCAATCATCAGCAAAACGAAAGTGGCCAGTGCAGCCAGCGCGTAACTGATTTGTGAGCCGATATGAAGAGCCGCAAAAATTTCGTGAAACGACGTGTGTCCGGACAACAATGCCAGCGATCCCATCAAAATAAAGAAAGCAGGTTCGGCAAACATTGAATATAAGGCTTCGCGGCTCGCGCCCATGCCTTCGAAACTGCTCCCGGTATCCATGGCAGCTATTATACTGAAAAACTTCCCTAAAGCCAGCACATAAGCGAAAAAAATAAAATCGCCGTTGAAACTCAACACTCCGCGCGATTGACCAAAAGGCACTACCAGCATGGCCATTATTACGGACGAAAAGTAGATAGTCGGAGCAATCTGAAATACAAAACTTGTGGTTTCGCTATAAACCACGCCTTTGCGGAACAAACGGATCACATCCCGGATTGGCTGTAATATTCCGGGACCCTTACGGCCGGAAGCCAGGCTCTTTGTACGGATAATAATTCCCGTAAAAAAGATGGCTGCTATCACTATTAGTATTACACTCAGCATATTACAACTGTTTTAAAAATTCAATGAATGAATAGATGTTCTCATAAATTACCGGCAGACTAATAACGGCAAGGATAAAAAGCACTCCATATAAAATATAGAACTGCAACTTACCATTATTAAGGAACAGGAACCGGCTCATAAATGATTTATTAAGTTTTAATGGACCGTCAATCAGCAATTTTTCAACCTCATCATAAGGATGTGTATGGTATTTCCCTTCCGAAGGTAATACACCATGAATTTCATCTTCATGTTTGCCCATAGATAAAAATGGCGCAAACAATTTGCTGTAAGTCCTTACAAATGAACTCGCTGTATATTGTATTTTTGAAGTCGGCGCAACATAGCCACAACCCCAGGTAGGCCCAGTTTCAATTTTACGATGATGGAGTGCAAATTTCCTTATTGTAAAAATACTGATTATGAGCAAAATAAGTATCCACGCTGCCAGGCTGACAGGTTGAATTGCATTAAAAGCATTGACCTGCGACTGATTCAGAGCCAAAGGAATCGATCCGGTGAAAAGACCTACCGGCTTAGATAGCAAGTCAATAAAAACCATCGGGAATAAACCTATCAGTATAATTATACCGGCAAGAATATACATGGGTAAAAGCTGCAGAAATGGCACTTCCTTACATGAATGAGGCAATTCACACCTAGCCGTTCCAAGGAAAACAACTCCGAAAGCCTTGGTAAAACAAAGCATTGCCAGTCCGCCAATCAATGCCAGCCCTGCCGTAGAAAAAATTGCAGCCAGCAACGAAACCAGTGTTGCATCCGACAGCCAATTGTACAACCCTGTATAGATGATAAATTCAGAAACAAAACCGTTGAAAGGTGGAATTCCACAAATGGCAATGGCCGCGATCAGGAAGAGGGCGGCAGTTTGTGGCATTTTTTTGATTAAGCCTCCCAGTTTCTCAATATCCATGGTATGCGTAGCCTGGTAAACATTTCCGGCAGTGTAAAAGAGCAATGATTTGAAGAGAGAGTGATTCAATGTGTGCAATAAAGCACCGGCAAAACCTAAAGTTGACAAAACCTGGTTTCCGGTTCCAATTCCAATACAGCCAATCCCTATGCCAATTCCTATGATACCAATATTTTCAATACTGTGATAAGCAAGCAGCTTTTTCAGGTTATGTTGAATGATAGCCAACATTACACCATACAATCCGGAAATCAGCGAGACAATTAAAATAAGGTATCCTACAGATGTGAGATCAGTTTTTACAACCAGCAACATTCTTAGAATTCCAAAAATCCCGATTTTTATTATTACACCTGACATCATGCCTGACACATGTGACGGTGCAGCAGGGTGGGCATACGGAAGCCAGGTATGAAACGGTACAAATCCTGCTTTTATGGCAAACGCTATAAAGAAGAAAATGAAAAGCATAAAAGAAGCCGATACCGGGATGGATGCCGAATATGCTGTAATCGCCGCAAAATCATAACTCCCTGTTTTGGAAGCCACCCAGATAAAACCAATCATCAGGAAGATGATGGAAAAATGGGCCTGAATCAGGTAATTGATCCCGGCTTTCAACGTTGCTATATGTTCATGCTCAAAGATGATAAGCAGGAAAGATGCAAGCGCCAGTATCTCCCATGCAATCAGAAACACAAAACTGTTCTGTATTACGCATACGCTTACAATGGCAGCATGTTGAAACAGAAATATTATACTGTGCAAAGTAAGATTATTCCGTTGTTCTTTGTAGGCTTTCATATAAAACAGCCCGTAAAACCCTCCGGTTACAAACACCAGGTTGATAATCAGCATAAACCAACCCGACAAAGCATCAATACGAACCGGAATATCACCGGTAACATAACTTCCGGGGAAACTGAAACTAATAACGTCGCCTTGCAGACTTTGTACTGCCAGATAACCCGAAATCAAAGCATTGATGAAAAGCAATGTAAAAGCAGCAATTCCTTTCCCATTCACTTTAAAAAAAGGAATGAGCAGCGCACCAGCTAATGGTACCAGGATAAATGCTATTGCCAGGTTCATGATACCACGTTAAATACAGTGAGTATAAACATAGCCAGGATAAAAACAATACCATATAACACATACGACTGAATACGGCCATTCTGGATAAAACTAAAATAATTAGCAGAATAGTTCAAACGGGTAATTATGGGATCAATCAGTTTACGCTCGAAAAAATCGTGGTAGTGTGAAAAATAGTTTCGTTTTTCAGGGAAGATTTCGCCAGGTTTCAGCTCATCAAAATGCTTATTTTCGATCAGCAGGAAATTCAGGATTTTACCCAGGGGTTTTGAAAATGATTTGCCGGTATATTGTATCCTGCTGGTAGGCGCAACGTACCCACAGCCCCAGGTTGCATCGATGCGCTGCATTCGGTGTTTCATAACAAAAGCACGTAATAACCAGATTGCAGCAACAATACCTATTAAAAGGAGTGAATACAAGCTAATGTTGCTTATTGTATTTACATACCCTACAATACTGCTCATATCAGTAAAAACCGGATTCATCTCCATAAGCACATTTCCAATAATCTGCATGTAAAATTGCGGAATAAATGCCACACTAAGCATGACAGCGATAATGACATATTGAGGGACCAGCATCAGCTTTGATACTTCGTGCGGCTTATGTTCAGGTTCAGTCCGTGGCTGACCAAGGAAAATAACTCCGAAAGTTTTGGTAAAAGTAAGTACCGACAAGCCACCGATAACACTCAATCCTGCCAGTGACAATACGAAAAGCAGTATCTGGCTAAGGTTGTTGGAATGAATTCCTTCGATCAGTCCAATATAAATTATAAACTCTGAAACAAATCCATTGAAAGGCGGAAGTCCGCCAATTGCCACAGCACCAATAAGAAAAACTGAAGCTGTTTTAGGCATAAACTTAATCAATCCGCCCAGGTGCTCCATATTCCGGGTATGGCATTGCTGAAATACTGATCCGGCTGAATAAAACAGCAAGGATTTAAACAAGGAATGATTCAAAACATGCAACAGGGCTCCGCCAAATCCGAGGAAGTACATGATTGCCGATCCATTTCCAATCCCAATCATTCCAATGCCAATTCCTATACCGATTATCCCGATATTTTCGATGGTGCAATAAGCCAGCATTCGCTTGAAATCGCGGTGTACAGAAGCATTTAAAATCCCGTAAATACCAGTTAAAACAGACAATGACAGGATTATTTCTCCTAAGAGAATAAAATCAGAATTAAGGAAAGTTATGATTCTGAATATCCCGTAAATACCCAGTTTTACAATTACACCCGACATAACTCCCGAAATATGCGAAGGAGCAGCCGGGTGAGCATGAGGCAGCCAGCTATGCAAAGGAATAAATCCAGCCTTAAGTCCAAACCCGACGAAAAACACCAGGAATAACCATGTGTTGTTGTTCGACTGAAAAAATATGCGGATTGCATCGAAACTAAATGAACCGGTAGAGCTATAAACCCAGATAAAGCCAAGAGTCAGAAACACCACGCTGATATGCATCTGAACCAGGTAATTGATCCCGGCTTTGAGGGTCTGCGCATTGTTATGATCAAAAATAACCAGCAACATCGATGTTAGTGACATTAGTTCCCAGGCAAGCAAAAACGCGAAACCATTCTGTAGCATGCAAACCCAAACCATCGAAAGATGAAACAAAATAAAGAGTGACCAGTGCAGTGTTAACTTTGGAGGTGGATTATTATACGCTTTGAGGTAGCCAATGCCATAAAAAACACCGGTAACCGAAGTGAAGTTGATGATCACAATAAACCAGGCTGACAATCCATCGATTCGGATGGCAATATCTCCCAAAAACGTCCCTGCAAATATGGACAATTCAACTATCTGCCCGCTCAAGGCGGGAAAAGCCAGCCATGAAGTTATTAGTGAATTGATCACTACAGCAAATGCAGCTGTATATGCTTTATAATTCGAAGGGACAAAAAACAACGCAAAGATGGCAAGCAGCGTAACGATCCAACTCACATTAACCATTTCCATCATGACCGGTTGTTCTATGACCTTTTCAAAATATTCAAGCAAATTTAGGGAAAATATGCGGGCAGTAAGCCTGCAAATTAGAAAGTGTCGGTATAATCAATAAAATCAGTCAAATTCAAAATTTAGTTATAGTACAGATAAACAGACACTTGATATATCTACAACAGGTCATATGAAAAGATTGAATCGTGTTAAAAATATTGATTCCAGATACGATCCGGTGTTATAATTCAAAAGCCAAAAGGTAAAGGTTAAAGTAAAAGTAAAGGTTGGCAGTGAAATGAGGTCAACATTTCTAAACTTAATCTTTACTTGTCGCTTCAGTCTAAGTTGACGAGTTACCCCAAACCCCGTGGGGGCTTAACGTTGACGAGCCATTTTTCACTTTTCACTTTTCACTTTTCACTTTAACCTTTGACCTTCCAGATTTCCTTATCTTCGCAAAATTAATTCCACAAATTCCAATGCCAACAACCCAATGGCTTAGCCGTACAGAACTTCTGATCGGGAAAGAGAACCTTTCCGTTTTACGCGAAAAGCATGTTCTTATTGCCGGCCTGGGTGGTGTAGGCGCCATGGCTGCCGAGCAGATCTGCCGCGCCGGTGTTGGAAGATTGACCATTATTGATGGCGACACTGTTCACCGCAGCAACCGCAACCGGCAGCTTCCGGCATTGGTAAGCACCGAAGGAGTTTCAAAAACGGAGGTTATGGCTAAACGGCTACTCGACATCAATCCCGATCTGAAACTCACCGTTCTGAACGAATACATCAAGGACGAACGCACACTTGAAATTCTTCAGCAAGGCTATGATTATGTGGTTGATGCCATTGATACGCTTTCGCCAAAGGTTTTCCTGCTCTATACCTGTGTGCAACTGGGCTTGCCGGTAGTAAGTTCAATGGGTGCAGGCGGGAAATTCGATCCAGCGCAAATTAATGTTGTCGATATTGATGATTCATACAATTGCAAGTTAGCCTATTACATGCGGAAACGACTCCATAAAATGGGTGTATGGAAAGGTATCAAAGTTGTTTTTTCACCAGAGGTTGTTGACCGAAGCTCTGTAATTCTGCAGGAGGGCGAATCGAATAAAAAATCCAATGTCGGGACTATTTCGTATATGCCGGCGATATTCGGGTGTTACTGCGCATCGGTGGTGATCCGGGAATTAGTGTCTGCACACCCAACGGGTGTCTGACACTTAAGGATGGAACGCGGATGAAGCGGAAAGAACGGATTAAGACGGATTTAAACGGATTTTGGATTTTGAGTACACGGGTTACCCCAAACCCCTGAAGGGGCTTATTGTAGACGAGATATGGATTGCCTGGCACTATTTTCTATTTTCTATTTTCTATTTTCTATTTTCTATTTTCTATTTTCTACATCCTGTCTTCTATACGCCCCAATCACTTTTTGTGTGCAGACATAAAAATGTCCAAAATATTCCCGCAAGAAAATATTTCGGACATCATAAAAAAACAAATTCAGGATTTATTCTACTTCCTTTTCGCAGCGCACATCATACACTTTTCGGCCGGCATAAGCTAAAGCAAGGGTTAGTAAAATAAATATTCCATTTCCAACCGGAGCACCTGCTCCAACAGGTGTATTAGAACCCGAAGGCACTGCTCCACCATTGGGATGCGGAGGAGTTTGTGCAAACATCAATACCGGTGCTATCAAGAGAAAAGCTGCTATTAGGAATACCTTTATATCACGTTTCATATCTTTTGTTTTTAAAATCTGGTTTGAAAAATAAACTCCTGAAGATTTTGGGACTTGTTTAAGATTTTATAAAATCTCTGTTTTCCTCTATCTCCTCTCAAATCCAATCGTCTTATGGTATAAATACCTTCCGCACAATCGTATTATCCTTTGAAATTGCCTTTACGATATAATTTCCGCTTACTGGCAAATCTATCTCTGTCTTACCCTGTGCCGACAGCCTGGTTACAACCAGTTGCCCTGCAAGATTATAGATATAAATATCACCTTTTACCTGGTTGGTCATATTTACAACCACGGTCTTGTGATAGGAATATACAGCGGATATTGCTTTTGGCGTTTCGTTAACTGCTGTTATAGATCCAAAGTGAAGTATAAACCGTAGTTCATTTTCACCCGGCTCGAAATTAAACGTATATGCGTTAACAGAAAGGTCGGTAAAAATGCCGGTTTTGGTATCCTCAAGAGAAGCAAAAGGAATATTGCGTAAGTCGGTCGCAGAAAGAGAATAGGTTCCAGCAACATCAGCACGAATGCCAAGAGGCACGGAACTTGTTTCAGTCTGCAAAGCATTAATTGCCAAGGGAGTATTGCCAATTGTATAAACCTGTGCATGTCCCGTAACCTCGCTGAAGAATTTATGCGCATCATAGTCGCCGTCAAATCCGGAGGTGGCATCCGTTGCAAACCGCACTACTGCTTCATCTGTAAAACCGTTTCCAGATACCTGAAGCCTTATCAGATCACTTACTTCCGAACTTTTATAAAAAGTTGTAGCGCTATGCACTCTATCGTTATTAGCTATGGAAACGGTGCCAGCACTTTGTCCTTCTGTAACCTGAACAAAAAATCCCTGACCCGGAGCAATTTTCCCTGTAACCGACTCCGGTGTTCCAACACCATTGTTATAGATAGCCCAATCTCCCGCATTTTCAATATAAATGGCTGTGTTGACATTTGTTTTTCCAACCAAATCCCAATCCAATACCGAAGCGTAGGGATTGCCGATCAGGTTCCAGCCTCTCGCTACGCCGGCTGCGGCGCGGGTTACATTAATTTCAGGCATAGTTCCGGCATTGAGTTGGCCGATATAGTTTACAACAATCCCACCTTGACCTTTAGTCCCTGAATACAGCGCAAAGCCACGTGCAGGAGCAAGTGATAAACCGAGTTCGGTAACATCCACAAAACCTCCGGCTTCGGTATGTTGTTGCAGGTATTTGGTTTCGAATAACGAGGATGTTAATCCTGAAACCGGCGATGAAATAAAATGCCATGCGCTTCCTGGCAAATAGCTTTCGACTGTTGCTGGAACTACATTATTTTCAATCAGGGAGCCAAAGCCTGTTATATCAGCTTTTACTATTAAACCATCAGCACCCTGGTTGTTAACCAGTATACCGCTAACGGTAAGCGAACCTATATTGGAAACGGTAAGTGAACCACCGGTTTCTATGGTCAGGTTGGTAACTACGGCTGCTGTGCCGATAACAGGATCGTTGGTTACGGCAGGGATGATAACTGTTTTATCCGAAGCAGGAACTGCGATATCGTTCCAGTTTTCAGGTTCGTTCCAATCTGTAGAAGTTGCCCCATTCCAGATATTGGCAGGTGTAGCACCCTGGTAACGCAGGTAAGGATAGCCGTTGTTGGTTGTTCCATTAATAGCCCAATAGCCGGTGGAGGAAAAATCCCAGTTTGCTGCAAGGAAAGTACCGGCAGTTTTCATTTCGGCGGAGGTTCTGCCGAAATTATCAAGCATAGAGGAACTTTGCCCGGTTGTTTCTTCATCATAAAAATTTTCAATACTGTTAATTCCGGCATTGTAATCATAACGTCCTACTAATCCACCGCTCCAGAGATACAAACTATAGAAACAGGTAACAAGACCAGTAGCAAAGCTCTTCTGAATACCCACATCGCCATTTGCCCAGCCAACAAGACCGCCGATATACTGCGTAAAATTATTATTAGCAGCAGTTACAGCACCTGTGGCATAACAATTTGTCATATTAGAAGTCCCATCAAAAGCACCAACCAGGCCACCAACAAATTGTTGTGAATTAGGCGAAGCATTGTTGACAGTACAAGTTGAATAACAACGGTTTATAGGAGCAGCTAAATGGCCAACAAGTCCACCGATGTAGCTACCAAGACCACCAGATAGTATAGACACTGCCCCCGTTGCGTAACATTTATCCATCTGTATGGTAGTAGGTGTAATCCCCACACTCATAGAAGCAGCAAATGAACCAGCATACACATAACCTATAATATTAACATTGATTAGGCCTAGATTACTTATTATTCCGGTGGATACCGAAGAAAAAAGTCCAACATAACCATTTGTAGGCCTGTTAATTGTCAAATTGCTGATAGTATGCCCCTGCCCATTGTACGAACCACGTAATTCATCAATCGGAAGCCAGCCTTCCCCTATCGCATAAACACCGCCGAGATCGATATCTGCTGTTTGAATAAAATTGCCATCTGTAAATGACATGGCACTGGTGTAATGCCTTGCGCAATTAAGCGCATCAGCATTTGCAACCTGGAAAGGATCTCCGGTTGTGCCATCACCCGAAGCAAAAGCAGTATATGTACTTGCAACAATAGGATAAATCTCGCCATCGCTGTAATAGTTATTATTTACCGAATAAAACTTATAGTCATAATCGGTGGATGAGGCTAAGCCTTCATTTGTAAAAGCAGTTCCACCTGAGTTGTAAACCACTACCCCACTGCCGATAGTTGCGTTAACTGCATAAGGCGTTCCTTGCGTGGGTTCTGTCCATGATTCGTAGGATTTTTTACGGACGATCATCACGTTGTGGCCTTGTTCATTTTTTGTCCATTCAAGGTCTATTTGTGTGCTGGGAGTAGTAACGTTTTGGTTTGCAAATGCAGAAGGAACGATATTAATTACATCAACCTGAAAATAGTAAATTGGTTCTAACGTAGTTGCATTACCCCATCCAATTGAGTTTGCATAATGGAAAGGATCAGTGGATTCCCCTTTAGCACGACCTGCAATATACCAGTATCCGGCCTGTGTAAACCTAAAATTGCCGAAATCGGCCCGGACCTGCTTATTATTACCAGATCCGTCAGCATACCAATTAGCCGTTCTCCATGTCCAGGTTGCATCATCCATATAATCCGATCCTATCCCGGCATCTGTTTGATTCCATGAAATCTGACCAACCTCAAAATTAATGTACCATGTACCACTTGGATTCAATTGATCGCCAAGGTATTTCGTGTCCGCCGGTTCACCGGTTGTTATCATGTGCAACCAGATATCACCGCTTGGAGCCTTCTGTGCAGAAACAACTATAGAAAGCTGAACGAATAGTAAAAGCATAAACGAAATGTAGACTTTTCTCATAAGCACCTCCTTTAAAATAAAGTTTGATTGAATGCATTTTGATGTAAATTTAATATATACCTGGTTTTATTGTATGCCAGACTATAAAAAAAAAACTGTTGAATATCTTATTTATATTAAAAATAAAAAAACCGAATAACCTGATTGAATGAAATCGCTTTGATATCCAGGATTTTATGAGTAGAAACCTTGCAGGTATACAGGTACAAAAACTGCCCGAAACACTCCTGGGAAACGAGTTTTCGGGCAGAAATAATTTAAAACAGCCTCGATGTAATGAAAAAAAAGTTTACTGCTGAATTCCAGAAGTAATAATTTTTCTTTACACTTGATAATTTACAACTTCACAATCCGTTCCACTTTTTGCTGGTTGTTACTATAAGTTACCCGTAAAAAATACATTCCGCCCGGAATGCCTGAAAGTGACAATACAGATTGATTTCCGAATGTCCTGACAATATTTCCGTATAAACTCATAAGTTCAACTTTTTTTATTGCCATGGCTGAACGGATTATAAGTTTATCGGTAGCCGGATTCGGAAATACATCCAACGCAATATCCTCAAAAGATGCCAGATCCGTAATAAGACAATCTGTCGTTGCAATGGTATATTTCCCGCCCGAGAGTCCTGTTGTAGTAAAACATGTATTTAATGTCACACCTGTAACATCTGCCGACTGACTTCCGCTTCCATTACTGAATACCAGGTTAACAGAAGGAATTGTGCCGTTAAAAGTATAAGAATACCATCCGTCAGCACCAGCCGTTATAGCAGTTCCCGGCCAGGCTCCTAACTGGGCGGTTGAGGTTCCCGTCCATGCATAAAAGAACACCGAACTCCATGCATCAGGCTTCTGAAATTTCACTGTAATTCCTGTAGGCTCCACGGTATAATAGGTGTTGGTTGATACAGCGGATGCCACGCCTGAATTATCAATTGCTATTGCTTTTAGTGTAGTTTGATCCTGGGTTATGGCAACCGTTCCTCCTGATGCTATCATTGTTGATGCAGTTGAGGGAGTGGTTCCATCCAGGGTGTAATAAATGGATAGCGGTTCATTTAATCCGGTTGCCGTTAATGTTACCGTAGTACCTCCTTCATAATAACCACCAACGGGCGAAACCGTGAGTGTAGTACCCGAACTTGTGCCGTTGCCGACCCAGGTATGAAAAATATACGATCTGGCAATATTTCCTTTGGTATCAGTGGCTTCAACATAATAATCCACCAGCTTGCTTTTTATTCCTGTTACCTGGGCCGAATATTCATCTGCTTTGTATATAGGAGCTAAGCTGGTAAGATTAGGAATTGTGTTTTTAGCCATGGGCAATTCCATCCAGTCATTGACTTCGGAACCGCTGGCATAGGTTTCATTCTGATTGCTGGCAACCGGGTTTGTTCCGTCTTTATCGGTTCTGTATTTTAATTTCACCGACGTCAATCCGCTGATATCGAACACGTATGTCCAGATCGTAAAATCAGATGGTTTGTATGTCAACCATTCTGTTTCACCCGGATTGTAGGGTTCGCGCTGCAGATGGTAAACGGATGGCGGAGTTTCGTCACTCCCGGCATTCATCACATTTAAGGCAGTAGCTACAGCCAGGTTGGAAGCGCGGGTAGGATGCGAATCCCAGTCTTCGGTTCCATCCCAATACCAGTAACAGCTTGTTTCGCCTAAAGCCAGGTAATTAAAGGCTGTTTTTGTATCCTCGGATAAAGCATTTATCTGCTGTGCAGTTTTTACGACATTTGATGCTGCTGTTATTACGCCCCAGCTATTCCTGTCGGGACTGTAACTTGACGATAAAGTGGTTCCGTTCAGGCTATACGTTCCCGGCTCGCCGTTCCATTTTAAAAACTCGGGGTCGGAACCTGCTCCGTACCAGCTGCCTGCTTCCACATGTATTACATCGTCGGCGGCAGGTGGAAACTGGTCGAGATAATCCTGAACGGTAGTACATACAAAACGCGAAGGGTTTGCCTGTAACCAGCTCACAAAGCTATCAAAGTTTGAACCGTAATATCCTGAAGAGCCACCGCCATAGTTATCCCCGTCGTGATGCAGGAGAATGATTATGGGGTGTTCAGGATCGGTATTATAGCTTTCCAGCTGGCTCATACATAAATCGTACTGAAGCGCACCAAAACCGCCTCGTCCATCCTCATTTCCATACAGTAAGGAAGCAGGCATGGCAATCATCCTGTATTCCTTGCCTGTATTGGGATCCACATATTTCATCCAGTGCGGACGATGCCCCCAGGCAGCTGAAATTTTCCCAGGCGCGTAAAGATCCGTAAGTTTAACCCAATCGCCCGGATCAGCATTTAACTGGTCCGCTTTATTCGGTTCCACAATACTGAAGTTCTTGTCGTAGGGCAATCCTGTTGAAGTACGGTCAAAGTGCGAATTATCGACCATTACCCATTGAAAACCTTCTTTAACTAAGGATGGGATCATTTGCTCCTCAAATGCGTTTTCCGGAGGGAAGAATCCCTTTGAATAGGGTAAGCCCGGGAAATTAACAGCAAACGCATTCTTATGTTTCTGTATCTGGTACTCTATATCCGAGCTGTCAATCAAAGGCATCAAAGGGTGATAATATCCAAAGCCAACCATATCCAGGCGCTGATGTCCCAGGGATGTTTTTTTTGAAATCATATTGGTCCAGTTTTGTTTCCAGTTGCCAAATGCCATTCCATTTGCTTCCAGAACGTTGAGATCTTCCAGTAAGGAACCCGAAAAACTCACCTGTGCCCCTGCATGATCAAAGCCTGTAAGCTTATTCACCGCTCCCGGCGCATAATCCGTATAGGGCCCTGTACGTGAAGTAAATACATCCAGCAAACTATAACTCATCCGGTTGGCAACAATAGTTTGCTTTACCGTTTCGCCCGGCCAGTAAATTGGCTGGTGCATATGCCACTGAAAAGCAATATAAATAGGAGGCTTGGTGGCAAGGGCCGAAAGTGTAACAACGGCAAAAAACAATAAAAGGAAAATGATTTTTTTCATGGAAGAGAGTGACTAAGTTCGTACTGGTTTTCAAAAAGTAATCTAATTTCAGATGATCAAAGTTGAGTGCTCAATTTTGTATTTTGAGAATACGGGTTGCCCCAAACCCCTGAAGGAGCTTTTTGTGGACGAGCTTTTGGATTTGTGTCTGCACACCCAACGGGTGTCTGACACAGCAAGATTATCTATTACCAATTTCCCATTTTCCCATTTATTTTTGACCCTGGATTTGCACCGATTTTTCGCATTGAATTTTTCGCTTTTTACTAACTTTTTGTGTGCAGACACCCTACGGGTGTGCAGACACAAAAACTGCCCGAAACATTCCCTTGGGGAGTTATTCCGGACAGCCTTGAAATTGGTTATAAGTTAATGGAAAATAGAAAATAGTCTTCTGACCCAAAACCCACCATTTTCCATTTTCTATTTTCTATTTCCCTCTACCTAACAATAACCTTCTGACTGACCGTTTTCGAAGCCGAAACCACGCTAACCACGTAAACCCCAACCGCAAGATTAGCTGTGTTAACAGTATTTAGCGTTGAACCGTTAACTGAATTACGCAGCACAAGCTGGCCCATCATATTGCGGACAAAGATTTCGGCTTTGCCATCCACGCCGCTGATATTAATTTTGCCGGCGGTGAAGTACACTTTTATTTGTGCGGCAGTTGGTTTAACTGTGCCGGTAGTGTTAAGGAAATGAAGAAGGAAGCGGTTTGGATCGTCACCAGCCTCGGAAGTAAAGGTATAAACCGGGTTTTCGGTAAGATTCTGATCGGTATTGGTTTTTAAATCGGTAAGATAAACTGGAAGGCCGTCTATGCTTTGTTTTAGTTCAATGGAAAAGTTTGTTGCTTCATTTTTTACAAAACCGAAAGGAATAACGGCTTCGGCTGGAAGCGATGGCAGGCTGTTGGTGGAAAGCATTTCATCGCCAACTTTGGAGTAGAATTTTGGAGCGTAAAAAGGCAGAAAATGGGAATCGTATTCCTGGTCATATCCTTCGGTAGCCTGATCGTTAACCCTTATCCAGCTTTCCTGCCCCATTTGTGATTCAATATCATTTGCAGTAATAAGAATACTATTATTTGCTAAAGATTTGCTCCAACCTATAACAGAATTGTGGGTTCTTGCACTTAACGGAATGGTAAATGAATTGGTTGTATTTGTTGCCTTAACACTGAAACCCTGCATCGCAGGAATAATTCCATTAGCTGCTACATCTGTATAACCACCCTCATCACCCATTATTTTTGCTGTTCCTTCAATATTGCTAAGCGCATAACTACCATTATTCCAAGCTATTGCACAAGGATAAGGATTACCAACCAAATGCCAGCCTTCTTGATCAGGTGGGGTAGCAACCGTAATTGTTAAGTTAGCATAAGAAACGGCGGTATTATTGGGTATACCTGTGATATATTTTGTTGGAGATACTGATGCGTAAGCAACAAGATAGCCCACACCAGTAGCCATAGTAGTAATACCATTAGCACCAACTTTTTGATTCAGCCAGTAGTTGGTAGATTCACTCCAGGAATAAAAATCATCGGTTGTACCTGGAGTAAGATTTGTATTGCTTGAAATACTAGGGCTAACCACAGGTGAACTGATCAGGTGCCAGCCGTTTGCGTTAGTTGTCCATGCAGGAATATAACGTTCGGCTTTCAGAGTACCGGAACCTGTAACTGTTCCAAAGGTAATAAGTGAGCCGGGAGCACCGGTATTGCCTGGTGATACAAGCACTATTCCTTCAGCTATATTGTTGGTTAATATGCTGTTTACTGTAAGTGATGTGCCAGCGTTTACCGTAAGAACTCCATCAACAGTTAAGGCATTAGCATCTGCTGCCACAGTTATGGTAACAGGGTATGAAGCCTGGATAGTAACATTATTTCCAGCACCCGGCACCTGCGTTGCTATAGCCCATGTAGAACCTGTACTGTTAAATTCCCAGTTTGCGGCTGTATTCCAGTTGCCGGTTACCGCGCTGCGGAAATCTGCCGTAGTAATATTATTAAGTGTTACTAATGCCCCGGAAACCGATGAAGTTACCGAACCGCAAGTTCCGGTGATTACACAATAATAGTAAAGTGTTCCGGCAGTTGTAGCTTGAGGTGTGTAACTGGCTGTTTGTGCGCCATTAGATGAATTAAGAGTAGTACCGCCACTGTTAGCATTACTAGTGTTGCTAAACCATTGATACGTTAATGTACCTGTTCCTGTTGCAGTTACAGTAATTGCGGTAAAAGTTCCATTATAAGGTTGTGTTTGGGTTGCTGTGGATTGGCTGCTGATGGCTGTTGTTGGATTTACTGTAAATAAACCCGAAACATTACTTACTGCGGTAGCAAGACCTGAAACAGCACAGTAGTAATATTTAGTTCCTGTGGCAGTTATAGGGGTGTAGCTAGCTGATGTAGCACCACTTATTAAAGTACCACCTGTATTACTTGAAGTGATATTGCTGTACCATTGATAAGTAGCTCCTGTTGAATTAACAGTCAAAGCAGCACTAAACGTTCCACTTGCACATTGTGTTTGAGGTGTTGTCGAAACGCTCGAAAGTGTAAGCGTTTTCCCAGTAGCCATTGACATTGTACCTGCTGTAGAAGTTAATGCACCAGAAACCGTTAAATCAGTTCCGATAGTAAGTGTTCCACTTAATGTTCTGTTTACTGTCAGATTATTAAGTGCTTGTGAACCAGATACAAAATAGATTGTACCTAATGTTCCTGTACCTAAAATGAAAATGCTTGATGAAGTGCTTCCTTTAATTGAACCCGGCGTACCAATTCCGATGTTATAAGTTGAAGCTAGTCCCGAAGCTCCCAGATAAAGTGTAAAGCCATTCAAATCAAGTACACTTGTAGTTCCATCTATTTCCATTGCATTTCCACCGCCAGGTCCTGCGCAGGTTAGATTGGTTGCTAATTGCACACTACCACCTGTTTTATTAATTCTAACGTAAGAGATATCAAAAGTACCTGTTCCCTGAATAACCTGAGTATTACTTCCGTTGAAAAAGATAGCTCTTGAATTTGCGGTAAAAGTCCCATTATCATTTATATTACCTTGCGTTTTTAAGTCGCCACCTGAACTTCCTGATAATGTGATTGTACCGTTATTAACTACATTACCCATTACGGTAACAGCAGCAGTCATCACCCATCCTACCTCATTCATACTGAAAGTACATCCACCATCAACTGTTAAATTACCAGAACATTGGCGGGCTGTAACTGTTCCTCCATTGGCACCCAAGCCAAGTAATGTATTGCCGCTAATCTGAACATTGCAGGGATATCCATTTCCACTTGTCGCGCTCCATTCGGTTCCCCTCCCATAGGAAGTACCTGAGTTATATTTAAGGGTCGAACCGTTTGCATAGATTGGCGCTATAGTATTTACATATCCTCCTGCATTGATGGTAAGTGTTCCGTTAATTGTAGAAGTTGAACTAAAAGTTACTCCACCAGCTAAGGTTACATTATTGAAACCTATGGTTCCTGTAATTGTTCCTGTGCCGGCAAACGCTACAGTTCCTGTGCCTCTCGTGAATATTGATGTACCATTTGCCAACGTAGAACCACTTCCCAATGTAAGTGTTCCTCCACTTGTCATAACTATTGAACCACCATTGGTTAATGTGCCAGCTACCGTAACTGTACCCGATGCACCAAATGTAATACCTGAAGACGCATTTACTGTTATGGTAGTGGGATTATTGGTTGCGGCGGCATTAAGTGTTATATTGTTTGCAACTGTAACAGTTGAACTGGCAGCAGGAACTACTCCTCCCAACCACGTTGAACCTGTATTCCAATCTGTGGCAGCATTACTTATATAACCAAGATTCGAAAAAGTGGCAGAGCTCGTATATGTATTTGTTCCATCACTCACATAAACAGTACCACCGGAAGTTCCATCAGGTACAGTAAAAGTTATTTGAGTACTTCCAATTATAGCTCCTGTTATGGTTGTTCCTACTGATCCTCCAAGTTTTACCGTAGTAACAGATCCTAAAGTAGTTCCAGTTACAGTAATCGTTGCACCTTTATAAGTCTGTGTTGTAGTACCAGTAGGTATTGAAGAAGTAACACCTGTTATAATTGGAACAGCAGCAGCTAACCATTGAGCATAAAGTGTTGTATTTGCTGTAAGTGTTACGTTAGCTTGGTTGGCATAACTTGTACCCGATCCATTTGCTACAGTATTCCAACCACTAAAAGTATAGCCTGTTCTTGTATACGAATTAACTGTTAATGCAGTACTTGTGTTATAAGGGACAGTTTGATTCGCCATTGTTCCAGAAGATCCACCATTAATACTAAATGTAACCACCGGATCAACTGTAAATGATGCAGTAACAGCAGCATTATCAACTTGACCCCATGAAGCACAATTATATCTCATCTGACCGTGAGAAATAATTTCAAAATTATAAATACCAGGCGTCAACCCATTTAAAAGATTTACACTCGAACCATCCCATCCAACTCTCCTATTATTTCCAGATGAACATTGAACGTTCGAAACAGAACAGTCTGTACCATATCCACCAACATTAAAATTACCGGTCATTGTACTAGGCCTTAAACCACTTTGAAGCCAGATTCTATATTCAATCTGTCCGGAAATCCAATCTAAATTATCAGTCCAACCATCAATGGCCAATCCATTCAAAACCAACCCTGTAACATGTCCTAGGTTAGAAGAACTGAAGGTTGTTGCACCAGAAAGATTATAGAAACTACAAAAACCGTCATTATTCCAACTTGAATTTACCATATAGGAGGTTTTAGCACCTCCATTTATTTGCATAATAGCTCCAACGTAACCAGTAGCAGCGCCATTAGCATATATATTTGAATTAAAACTTATTTCAAAAACAAATAGCAATAAGCCAATCCAACTTTTATTTAATAAACCATATCGTGTAGATAATTTTAGTTTTTTCATAATTGAGTCATTTAAAAGAGCTGAATTCGTCATTATTAGTAAAGTAGTTTTTCTCATAATCACCTCCCAGTTATTTTAATTAAATTTATATTGCAGTAAATTTATTACATTTTTTTAATAAAATCCAAATATTTTTATTCACAACCCACAGGCTAACACCACATTAGCCTGTAGAAGATTTTTTTACTTATTCAACAACAATTTTACTGTAGCTCGTGCCCTCTTTTGCGTCGAAACGCAGCATATAAACACCTTTTCCAAAAGCGGAGAGATCGAGATTTTCGGTAGCGTTTTCAAGGTTCTTCTGCAACAGCAGTTTGCCTTGCAGGGTATACACCCTTACCTGCCCTTTTTGTTTGGCAGCAACAGTAAGTTGTCCGCTGGTTGGGTTTGGATAAATATCCAGGTTGTTCTGAACCAGGTCTTTAACGGCTGTGTTTAAACAAACAACTTCGGTTGCCAGGTATTTACCGGTGGATAAAGCACCGGCATCCCAGCATTTATCGGCTAAGGCACTCAGGTCAACAGTTTGTATGGGTGTAGGAGAAGCGCCGTTGTTAAATACAATTCCAACGGGTACTACACTGAATCCTGTAAGTGTATAGGAGTAATACCCATCGGCATCCAATGTCATTGCTACGCCGGGCCAGGCACCGGTTAAAGCAGTAGACCCTGCCCAGCTATGCACTTTGCAGGCTGTCCAGTCGGCAGGTGCTTTAAAACGGACTTTTATTGAAGCAGGCAGCGTGCTGATAACATATGAGTTTATTGCTTCAACGGAGTACAGCTGTGTAGTAGGGTTAAAAGCAATGGCTCGCAGCGTCTTTGAACTGGAAACAGGAATAGGAACTGTGTATAAAGTAGAAGCATTGGTAGCCGGAGTATTATCGGTAGTATAATAAACCGATGCGCCGGTGCTGGTGGATAAAGTAACGGATTGTGCCGCATAATAGGTTCCTCCTGAAAGGCTTACCGTTAGAGAGGGTGCTACGTTAGTTGTGGTTTTCATCCAGATAGCATAATCTGTTCCGGAAGTAGCCAACGTATAATCGGAAGGTGCTGAGTAACTTCCGCTGCCAATTTTTACGATCAGGGTGCCGTTTTTCCCTGTGGCTGTGGCAACGTAAATATTGGCCGCAGTTTGATTAACGGTTATAGCGCTTTCGCTGTGAAGCTGAACGGCGCGGCGGGCATAAATCATGGCTGAAATAGCAGCTTTATAATCATTCCAATGTGCAAGTAACACAGAGGGAACACCCGGCGAACCCATCAGGAAGGCATAGGCAGCCAGTACATTTCCGGAGAATTTGCTGGGATTGCCAACTACATATGTATCATGGTTATCCACAAAAGTAACGGCATAGCGTTTGGTATCGGGGTGGTGTATTAAACCGGCAGGCTGAAAACCGTTGTATGCCCAAACTAAATTATTCAGATTCATACCACCGCTGTAGATGGATGAATTCAAGGCATATTTCATCGGGAAATCGAATGTAGTTGAGTTATTGCTGCAATTATTCACCCATGCTTTGCACAAATCGTAACTGCCATCCCAAAACTCACCTACCGAAAAATAGTTAGCTGCGGCCGTATTATACTCATTAACGTAGGAAGCGCTGAAGCCTTTAGTCATATCGTAACGCCAGCCGGAGTACCCCATTTCATTTTTCAGAAATTGAAGATATCCCTTTATGTTATCTCTCACGATGGTACTGGTATGATCAAGATCACGAGAACCATCAAAATCTGTACCGGTATCCGGAGCGCCAGTTGGAGTTGCCTGCCCGGCTTCATACTTCACCTCATCCGTGCTGCAAATCTGTGCCGGGCCCATGGAATAGGTGACAGCGTTATACGTTTCTGTCGGGAAGTTGGTCCAGTTGGAAACTCCACTCCTGTGATTTACAACAACATCGGCAATCGCCTTTGAACCCTTGGCTTTAAGGCTGGTGATAAGTGTTTTTAATTCAGCCTGTGTACCGAAAGAGCTGTTTTGGTCGAACCAGTAAACCGGGGCATAGCCCATACTACCAGTACTCTGACAATTTCCACTGGGGGGAAGCCATACCAGGCTGAAATTGGAACTTATCTCTGCCGCTTTTGAGTTAAGATTTGTCCATTTGCTATCTGTAAAGGAATCCCAGTAAAAAGCCTGCAGCATTACATCCTGGCATTGAGCAGGAGCCTGGGCTTTCACGGTTGATTTTCCGATATAAAGTATCGTAAGGAGAAGCAGAAATGCAGAAAATTTTTTCATATAACGTAATTTATTAGTTCAAAGTTCAGGCAAAGCTAACGATTAATCAAATGACTATCAACAGAAAGCGTGTAAAAAAATAAAAAAAAGTATCGCAATCGATTGCGGGAATAGCTCTCAGAAAATAAAAACCGTAAGGGTCATCAGCAAACTAATTTATTTTACAAAGTACCCGTAATCCATCAAATTGTTTAATTTTGATACGCATCCAATGAGGTTGCAGGAGATTTTAAATCAACCGGTTCATCATACAATTCTATAACTATGAAATTCCTGATCAACATTCTGGCATTTGTACTGATTACATCCTGCATTTCGGCACAACCCCCTGAAAGCGGGCCGGAAAATACATTAACAAAAAAAGAAAAGAAACAGGGCTGGCAGGTGCTTTTCGACGGACAGTCGCTGAACGGATGGAAAGGATACAACAGCGACAAGATGTTCAGTTGCTGGAGTGTTTCAAACGGCGAACTGCTATGCCAGGGCGAAGGCGGAAGTGTTACAGCCGGCGATATTATTACTGAAGAAATTTTTGATAACTTCGAACTCAGCCTGGACTGGAGCATCAGCAAAGCTGGCAACAGCGGTATTTTTTGCCATGTACTGGAAGGGGTAAAATACCATGCAGCTTACGAAACCGCTCCCGAATACCAGTTGATCGATGACCTGGGATGGCCCGACAAACTGGAAGAATGGCAGAAAACAGGAGCCGATTACGCCATGACAAACACCGTTAAGGATAAAAAGCTTATGCCTGTCGGCGAATGGAACAACAGCCGCATCATTTACAACAAAGGTCATGTTGAATACTGGCTGAATGGAATGAAAGTGGTTGAATTCGAGGCGTATTCTCAGGAATGGGAAAAACTGAGATCCTCAGGCAAATGGAAAGATTATCCGGATTACGCCATTTCCAAAACTGGCCATATCGGGTTGCAGAATCATGGAAGCGGGGTGAAGTTCAGGAATATTAAGGTGAGGAAGCTGTAAGGAGTGAATAGTTAATAGTGAATAGTTAATAGTGAATAGTGAATAGTGAATAGACTTACACGGTCAAAAAAACGCGCTAATTGGAACTAACAAGTAGAATGCGGAAATTTGTAGCGCTCTTTAGCAAGTAAGCCAATCACACATTGAAGGGAAATACCTCGTTGAATAGACTGGTTCT
>CAIRMR010000213.1 GCA_903879715.1 uncultured Bacteroidales bacterium | reverse complement strand
TAGCCCGAAGGCTGATTATTTCATTTTGATGTTTCCCGCTCCGACTTTCAGTTTCTGTGTGAGAATAGGTTGTCGTTGTTGGGAGTGCAAAGGTAAAACCTTTTTTTACTCCTGCAACTATTTCTTAATATTTTTATTAACAATTTTATTAAGATTTTGTGTTGCTTTTAACAGGGCTGCAAAGGTAAAACAAATATTGAGTTCAGCAAGAAACTTATGAAAATAAATTAATATTTATTTAACATAGTAAAGCGAATCAGAATCAAACAATCCATAATAGAAAGGATTGTATAAAGTTTTACTTTGCAAACTTTCAATGAACTGTTTCCGTTAGGAGGGTGCAAAAGTATATATTTATTTAACTTGTGCAACACTATAATTAAAATAAATTGATAATATATTTTAAAGTGTTGTATAACAGCTAAATATAATATATTTGTTTTTGTAGTTATCTTTGATAACCGTATTTTTCGTTTCTTTACAGCACATAATAATCTTTATTTTTGATGAAAAATCGATCAACAAAAAGTTTCTACTTATATATAGGTATATTTTGCCTATCCTCATTGTCATTTTTTCAAACGCTAAAAGCCCAGGTTAATACAGAAAACACGCGGCCTGAATATAATCTTAAGTCGCATTTGTATTTTGGAGGTGGGTTTGGTTTGCAGTTTGGATCAATGACATTGATTGAAGTTTCTCCACTAGTAGGATATAAGATTACTCCGAAATTCAGCCTGGGCATTAGTCCTACTTATAAATATTATAAGTACAATGCTTATTATGGTAATGTAAAAACTAATGTTTTTGGTGGAAGTATGTTTGCGCGCTATTCAATTTTTGAAAATATTTTCGCTCATGTAGAATATGAATCATTGTTCTACAATATAAAAGGACCTAGTTATCCGACATACATGCAGCAGTACAATAGTTTTTTTGTTGGCGGTGGTTATAATCAGCGTATCGGTGAAAATTCAGGAATGTATATTATGGTATTATGGAATCTGAATGATACACCGGATTCCCCATATATTAATCCAATAATACGAGTTGGATTCAGTGTTGGATTGTAGTTTTGAAAAAGCAATTTATTTTGCTTTCACTTTTAAGGACAATCTTTTTACAGATATCGCTAATGCTAGTCTTCATTAAATTAAAATGGCGGCCTGTTTAAAGCAGCCATTTTAATTGTGTTATTTATCAACGAGGGATATTTTTCAGAACTTCAAGAGTCATATCCCAAAACTTCTGTACTGTCTTTATCTCTAATCTTTCATCCGGGGAATGAGCCCCTTTAATTGTCGGGCCAAAAGAAATCATATCAATTCCCGGATATTGCTCACCAATAAGACCACATTCCAAACCAGCATGGATAGCCAGCACTTTTGGCTCCTGATTGAACAGTTTTATGTATGCATTACGGGTGACATCAAGTATAGGCGATTTCGGATTTGGTGTCCAACCGGGATAACCGTCGTTATGCGTAATTTTACCTCCGGCAAGCCGAAAAACACTTTCGACCATATTTAATACATCCTGCTTGCCATGTTCCGATGAACTTCGCTGACTGGTTCCAATCTCGATAACTTTATCAGTCATTTTGACAGATGCTAAATTAGTAGATGTTTCAACAAAATTCGGTACATCAGCAGACATAGCTATCACTCCATGAGGACAGGCGTAAAGTGCATTTAACAAACGTTCCTGAGTTGAAAGGTCAATCAGGAAAGATGGTAATTCAGTTGGGTGAACATTCACAATCAGGCCTGGATCAGAAATTTTGAATTCATCTTTTAATAAGGTATTGCATTTTTTAACATACTGGTTAAATTCCAGACTAAAACGATTGGGCACGATTATAGTTGCGTATGCCTCGCGGGCAATTGCATTGCGAAGGTTGCCTCCTTCTATTTCAGAAATCCTTACTTCAAAAAGATGACTTGTGCTCCAAAGTATTCTATTGAGTATTTTAACCGCGTTACCACGTCCTTTATTAATATCATCTCCGGAATGACCGCCCTGAAGACCGGATATTTTAATCTGAAACCCGGCAAAGTCATAATTTACAGCTACTCTGGAATAGTTCATAAAGACTTTTGTGTCCTGTCCACCGGCACAACCAATGAACAACTCGCCCTCATCTTCTGAATCAAGATTTAATAAAATATTGCCTTTAAGAAAACCTGGTTTAAGCCCTTTGGCTCCGGTCAGACCAGTTTCTTCGTCAATTGTAAAAAGCATTTCAAGCGGACCATGTTCAATATCTTTAGCTTCAAGTATAGCTAATTGTGCGGCAATTCCAATGCCATCATCAGCGCCCAAAGTAGTATCTGTAGCCTTTACCCATTCCCCGTCAATTCGTGGAACAATAGGATCAGTATCAAAATCATGGTCAGTATCACTGTTTTTCTCACAAACCATATCGATATGACTTTGCAAAATCACGACAGGGAAATGAGAATATCCTTCTGTTGCCGGTTTCCGGATGAGTATGTTCCCAACCTCATCGATTTCATTTTCGAGATTCAGCCGGCGGGCAATACTTATAATATAGTCGGAAATGAGTTTTTCTTTCTTCGAGGGACGTGGTATTTTACAAATTTCGCCGAAATAATACCATACTTTTTCAGGGCTTAATCCTGGGAATTCTGTGCTCATAACGATCAGGTAAATTTTATTATATGCAAATATATACCATAAATACAGAAATCAATCTTATACCTATAAATAAAATTGGTAGTATAAACCATTAAAATTTTGCTTTTAAGATTGGGGAAAAGCAATAAATCTGAACAGAATCTAACCAAATAACAGGATGAAAAAGAATTAAATGCTTGCTAATAATTTTTCAATAGTATCTTTTGGATCAGCTGATGAAAAAACAGTATTACCTGCAACCAATACATCTACTCCTGCTTGAAGTAATTTCCCCGCATTTGTTAAGTCAACACCTCCATCTACTTCAGCAAGAATATTTTTACCAGTAGACAGTATCATTTGCTTTAAGTCTTTAACTTTCTGATAGGTGTTTTCAATAAATTTCTGACCTCCAAATCCGGGATTGACTGACATGATTAAAACAAGATCAAGTTCAGATAAGATTTCTTTTAGCACATTTACTGATGTGTGCGGATTTAATACAATACCGGCTTTCATTCCAAGTTCATGAACAAGAGCAACCGACCGGTGAAGATGCACCGAAGCTTCGTAATGAAACGTAATAATATCAGCCCCTGCATCTCGAAAAGCCTCGAAATAACGTTCCGGCTGAACGATCATCAAATGTACATCAAGAATCTTGCTGGTTGCTTTCCTTACAGCCTTAACAATCGGAATACCGTATGAAATATTAGGAACGAAAACTCCATCCATCACATCAATATGAATCCATTCCGCCTGGCTTTTGTTAAGCATTTCGATGTCTTTACCCAGATTCAGAAAGTCGGCAGATAAAATGGAAGGAGCTATGATTGGCATGGGGATGAGTTATAAGTTATGAGTTATAAGTAATGATTATAACTGCTTTTTGAAAATGGTAGCTCTGATTAGGTTTATTTAAAAAGAGAAATGTTGTTTTTTTTAAATGTCCCGAATGAGGGTTTAAAATTAGATAAAAATCGGATAAAAAAAAAAGAGCGGACAAATTATCCGCTCATTTTTTATCTTATTTATCTTAACCAAGGTATGTTTTCAGTATTTTACTACGTGCAGTGTGCTTTAACCGGCGGATAGCTTTTTCCTTAATCTGACGGACACGTTCGCGGGTGAGGTCGAACTTCTCCCCTATTTCTTCCAATGTGTATGGATGACTTCCGTTCAGACCAAAATAAAGTTTAATAACATCAGCTTCACGCGGTGTGAGAGTTGAAATTGCGCGATCAATTTCTTTACGGAGTGATTCGTAAAGCAGACCGGTTTCAGGAGTCGGACCATCGTCGCTGCGAAGTACATCGTACATGGTGTTGTCTTCGTCCTGAATAAGCGGAGCATCCATCGAAACGTGACGGCCGCTGTTACGCATCGATTCTTTTACCTCATTCTCGCTGATTTCGAGTAATGTTGCAATTTCATCGCTGTTAGGTTCGCGCTCGTACTGTTGTTCGAGCTTGGCGTAAGCCTTGTTAATTTTGTTGATAGCACCGATTTTATTCAGCGGAAGCCTTACAATACGTGATTGTTCTGCCAAAGCCTGCAGAATGGATTGACGAATCCACCAAACGGCGTATGAAATAAATTTGAATCCGCGGGTTTCGTCGAAGCGTTGAGCTGCTTTGATAAGTCCAAGGTTACCTTCGTTAATTAAGTCAGGAAGACTTAATCCCTGGTTCTGGTACTGTTTTGAAACAGAAACCACAAAACGAAGATTGGCTTTTGTTAATTTTTCGAGTGCGGCACGATCACCTTGCTTAATACGTTGTGCAAGCTGGACTTCTTCTTCGGCTGTAATCAGCTCTACTTTTCCAATCTCTTGCAGGTATTTATCCAGCGAAGCGGTTTCGCGGTTGGTAACTTGTTTTGTTATTTTGAGTTGCCTCATAGTATAAATTTGTGTTGGCGTTCTATGATACGAGATTAATTGAAAGAGGGTTTCACATTTTTGAAAAAAAACACACCTTCCCATTATAATCATGGAAAGGTGTATTATTTATGAAACTTACTTTGCTCCGCTGTCGTTCTGATCCGGTTTTGGAAGCAAAACTTTACGTGAAAGTTTTAACTTACCTGTTTTAGGATCAACTTCAATCAGTTTAACATCAATTTTATCTCCTACTTTCAATACGCTTTCCACATCTTTAAGTCGGCTCCATTCAATTTCTGAAATATGGAGTAATCCATCTTTTCCCGGGAGTATTTCAACGAATGCGCCAAAAGCTGTAATTGTTTTTACAGTTCCATGGTAAACATCACCAACTTCAGGAACGGAAACAATACGTTTGATTTTTTCTTTCACCGCGTCAATCGAAGCTTTGTTATTTGAAACGATATCAATAACTCCGAATTCACCAACTTCTTCGATAACGATGGTTGCACCGGTTTCGCGCTGCATTTCCTGAATGATTTTACCCCCTGGTCCGATAACGGCTCCGATAAATTCGCGTGGAATAGTCAGTTTAACGATACGTGGTACGTGTGGTTTGTAATCTTCGCGTGGTTCGGTAATGGTTTTAGCCATTTCGCCAAGAATGTGTAGACGTCCCTGACGGGCTTGTTCCATTGCTGCAGCCATAATTTCCATCGAAAGTCCGTCAACTTTAATATCCATCTGGCAAGCGGTGATTCCATCGCGTGTTCCGCAAACTTTAAAGTCCATATCGCCAAGGTGATCTTCATCGCCCAGGATATCACTAAGAATAGCGAAATTTGAACCATCAGTAATCAAACCCATTGCAATTCCGGAAACCGGTTTGATAAGCTTAACACCTGCATCAAGAAGTGCGAGAGTTCCAGCACAAACGGTAGCCATGGATGACGATCCGTTTGATTCGAGAATATCGCTAACAACACGAACGGTATAAGGATTAACAGTATTGTCAGGCATCATGGCTTTTAAAGCGCGTAATGCCAGGTTTCCGTGGCCGATTTCGCGGCGACCAACACCCATAATACGTTTTACTTCTCCGGTTGAAAATGGAGGGAAGTTATAATGCAATAAGAAGTTTTGTTTCTCCTGGATTACAACACCATCAATATCCTGTTCGTTAAGTTTAGTTCCTAAAGTAACAGTTGTAAGTGACTGCGTTTCGCCACGGGTAAAAATAGCTGATCCGTGCGCTGTTGGCAGGTAATCGATTTCACTCCAGATAGGCCTGATTTCGTCAAGTTTACGGCCATCGAGCCTTTGTTTGTCATTCAGGATCATATTACGCATAGCCTTTTTCTCCACATCGTGGTAGTAACGGCCTATGAGTGCTGAGTTTTCGGTTGCGAAGTCAGCATCTAGTGTATCTTTGAATTCCTGTTTTATTGCGCCAAAAGCTTCTGTACGATCTTTCTTGGAAGAAGCCGACATGGCTACAGCATAAATTTTATCATAGCAATATTCTGCTATTGAAGTTCTTAATTCTTCGTCGTTTTTTTCGTGGCTATACTCGCGTTTTGGGCTTGATTTTGCAACCATTGCTGCCAATTCGAGCTGAGCCTGGCACGCCAGTTTAAGATGTTTGTGAGCAACACTAATGGCTTCAACCATGGATGCTTCCGAAACTTCTTTCATTTCGCCTTCAACCATCATAATGTTTTCGGCTGTTGCGGCAACAATAATGTCGATATCAGCAGTTCCCATCAGACTACGGTCAGGATTAACCACCATTTTGCCATCGATACGGGCTACGCGGATTTCGCTAACCGGACCGTTAAAAGGAATATCTGATACTGTGAGTGCGGTTGAAGCTGCAAGGCAAGCGAGTGCATCAGGCAGGATTTCATCATCCGAAGAGATCAGTGTAACAATTACCTGAACTTCTGCGTGATAATTGTCTGGGAATAAAGGGCGCAGCGCGCGATCAATCAAACGTGATGTGAGTATTTCGCTGTCAGTAGGGCGGGCTTCTCTTTTAAAGAAACCACCCGGGAATCTTCCCGAAGCAGCATATTTTTCACGATACTCAACCGAAAGTGGCATGAAATCCACATTTTCTTTGGCTTCCTTTGCTGCAACCACAGTAGCCAGCAGCATAGTATTCCCCATTTTAACAACACAAGCACCGTCGGCTTGTTTGGCTAGTTTGCCTGTTTCTAACGAAATCATGCGTCCGTCGCCGATGTCGAAGGTTTTAACAATTCCTTCCATAATTACCTCTTTTTTTTCTTATTGTGTAACAAAAGTGCTTTCGTCTTACTCTTTAGTAACAGGTTGAATTGAGCACCACGGATCAACCCGGTTTTGTTTTAGTATTACTTTGAATATTTCTATTCAGTATTCGATTTAAGAAATCCCAAGTCGCAAATTCCAAGATTCAAATTCCAAGTCAATGTTTTTCGAAACTTCGTTTTTGTTTTCTCCTTAGAATTAAGGATATAGAGATTGGAATTCGTTCGAAAAATTGCAGTCTATTCAATTGTAACCAAGTTCGTATCAATACAAAAAAAGGCAACTTTACAATTGCCTTTAATTATATGAATAGTAAATCCGATTATTTGCGGAGACCTAACTTAGCAATAATCGCACGATAACGATCAATCTGTTTTTTCTTGAGATAATCAAGCATTTTACGGCGTTTACCAACTAACCGAACCAATGACCTCATAGTAGCAAGGTCTTTTTTATTTTCTTTCAGATGTTCGGTAAGATGTTTGATACGGAAGGTGAAGAGCGCGATCTGGCCTTCAGCTGATCCTGTATCGGCATCAGATTGTCCGTTTTCTTTGAATAAATCCTTTTTAATCTCAGGCGTTAAATACATATCTGTGTAACGTTTAATTGCTTATCTTTCCATTTTTCGGGCTGCAAAAGTACTACTTTAACTTCAAATAAAAAACTTTTAACGGTTTTTTTTATCTGATATTTAATGTATACTCAAACAACCTTTCTATTCATTGAATAGGAGCTGCAAAGATATGGATTATATTTGTAGAAATCTAATGTAGAAATCTAATCATAAAAAAAATAGTTGAATACAGATTTGTTTAATAAATGGTAAAATTGGTTAAACAAATGCAGCTTATTTCTGTTTACTATTGTAATTGAATATTAATGATGAAAAATAAAAAGGTCATAATCATTGGAGCTGGTTTTTCAGGTCTTGCTGCTGCATCTGTACTTGCACAGGCAGGATTTGAGGTTACAGTACTTGAAAAAAACAGTACACCTGGAGGACGTGCCCGTAAGTTTGCTGAAAATGGATTTACATTTGATATGGGCCCTAGCTGGTACTGGATGCCGGATGTTTTTGATAAATTCTTTGCCCTTTTCGGGAAAACAACGCAGGATTATTATCAATTGCAACGGCTTGACCCATCGTACAGGTTTTATTTTGGGAAAAATGAGATAATGGATGTGCCTGCAACGTTCATTGAAATTGTAGATATTTTTGAAAAAGAAGAAGCTGGTGCTGGTGATGCTCTTATTAAATTCCTGAAAGAAGCAGAATTTAAATATAATGTATCAATGAGCAAGTTTATATACAAGCCGGGAATTTCGGTTCTTGAGTATGCTCATCCGGAAATGCTGGCATCGGTTTTTAAACTTCATATGTTTCGTTCCTTTGATTCGCATCTGAAGCAATATTTTAAAAGTCCCCGATTGAGGCAAATGCTTGAATTCCCGATCCTGTTCCTTGGTGGAACGGGCAAAACTACTCCTGCATTGTATAGCCTTATGAATTATGGCGATATAAAACTGGGAACCTGGTACCCGGTTGGCGGCATGTATAATGTTGTGGAAGGAATGGTTGAACTTGCCACATCCCTGGGTGTGAAATTTATCTATAACAGCCCGGTTGATTCGCTGGAAGTTACTAATGGCACTATCACATCCGTGAAAGCAGCCGGGAAAAATTATGAAGCCCCTTATGTGCTCGCTTCGGCAGATTATCAACACGTTGAACAACAGTTGCTTCCTGCCGAGTACCGCACTTATTCCGAAAAATACTGGAACTCGAGAGTCTTATCACCTTCCTCATTGATATTTTACCTTGGGATTGATAAAAAGCTTGAAGGAATTGAGCATCACACCTTATTTTTCGACCAGAATTTTTCGAAGCATGCCGATGCCATTTATGCAAAACCAGGCTGGCCTGAAAATCCTGCCTTGTATTTTAGCTGTACTTCAAAAACAGATTCTACAGTAGCGCCTGAGGGAATGGAAAATCTGTTTGTTCTGATTCCGGTTGCCCCGGGACTGGATGATACCGAAGAAATTCGTGAAAAGTATTTTCAAATTGTTCTGGATCGATTCCAGCAGTTAACTGGCCAGGATATAAGCAAAAATATAGTGTACAAACGAAGCTATGCACATGCTGATTTCGAAAGTGATTATAATGCATTCAGAGGAAATGCATATGGATTGGCAAATACCCTGTTACAAACAGCTTTTCTGAAACCCAAAATGAAAAGCAAAAAAGTTAAAAATCTATATTATACCGGACAACTTACCGTTCCCGGGCCAGGTGTTCCGCCCGCACTTATATCGGGTGAGATTGTTGCCAGGTTGATTATGAAGGATTCGGGGAGCAGGAGTGTGTGATTAGAAATAAATAGAAAATGGAAAATGGGAAGATGGAAACCTGACAGCGTCTGAAAGACCTGTCAGCGTTTGGCTAGGGACAGGAAATAGGAAATAGAAAATGGAAAATGGAAAATGGGAAGATAGAAACCTGACAGCGTCTGCAAGACCTGTCAGCGTTTGGCAAGGACGGGAAATAGGAAATGCGGAAATAGGATTAGAAAACCTGACAACGTCTGCAAGACCTGTCAGCGTTTATACAAAAAGGAAAAGGATTTAATTATAACAAATTGGAGTATGAAAGAACTATTTGATATGATCTCGCGTAAATCGAGCAAGATGACGACGGTGATGTATAGTACATCGTTTTCACTTGGCATTCGGTTTTTCAGCAAACGATTTCATGATCCCATTTACGGGATATATGGTTTTGTGCGTTTTGCCGATGAAATAGTGGATTCATTTCATGGCTATGACAAGCAGAAGCTTTTAAATCGTTTCAAACAGGATACATACGATGCCATTGAGGAGAAAATCAGTTTAAATCCTATTCTCAATAACTTTCAATATGTTGTAAATACCTATAAAATTGAAAGAGAGTTGATTGATCTTTTTCTCAGGAGTATGGAAATGGACCTGGAGAAAGTGGAATACGATCAAAAAAAGTATGAAGAATATATTTTAGGATCGGCTGAAGTGGTTGGACTGATGTGCCTGCGCGTTTTTTGTGAAGGCAACGGGCAAAAGTATAATGAACTCAAACCTTCGGCAATGCGGCTGGGATCAGCATTTCAAAAGATCAACTTTTTACGCGACTTGAAAGCTGATTTTAAAGACCTTGGTCGAAGTTATTTTCCAGGAATTGATCTGAGAAACTGGGATGATACTACTAAAGCAGCAATTGAAGCAGATATCGAAAAAGATTTTGCTGACGGGCTCGAAGGAATCCGGAAGCTGCCAAACGGGGCGAGATTCGGCGTGTACGTTGCTTATGTTTATTTTCATGAACTATTGCTGAAAATAAGACGGGTAAAAGCCGATAAACTGCTTAATGAAAGAATACGTGTTTCGAACAGGCGTAAGTATTGGTTGCTGTTAGCAGCCTATACGCGCAATTTAACTAACAGTATATGAGGAAGTATGCAATTCTGCTCATATTGATTTTTTGTGGGATCAGTCAAATTCGAGCTCAACAGATTTCAATTGATAAAGTGCGGGATCAGTTTTTTGCCTGGGATAAAACGGAAGATGGTGCTTTGAAACTATACAAGTTGCTGGAGAAAGCTGATTTGAACAAAGATCCTGTGTTACTTGCATATCGGGGTGCTTCCTCTGCAGCATCAGCTGGTTCAGTTAGTGGAGTGAGGAGCAAACTGGCTTATTTTAATCGAGGTAAAAGTGAACTGGAGAAAGCAGTCAGATTAAAACACCTGGATGCAGAGATACGCTTTCTCAGGCTAGCAACACAACTTAATGCTCCTGGATTTCTCGGTTATACCGGTGATATTAAAGGCGATAAATCAATTATTATTAATACGCTGAACAGTGTAAACGGAAATCATCCAAATGCGTACCTTTATCTTCGGATATGCCGGTTCATGCTTGCTCATGCTGAATTGAATGCATCCGAAAAAATTACTGTAAATCAGCTTATTGTAAAATTCAATACCAGGAAATAATGTCAGAAAACGTAATACTTGTGGATACTCACGACACTCCTGTTGGTCAGATGGAAAAGATGGAAGCTCATCTGAAAGGGGAGTTGCACAGGGCTCTTTCAATACTTGTTTTTAATACGGCTGGAGAAATCCTTCTGCAACAACGCGCATTCAGTAAATACCATACACCCGGTTTGTGGAGCAACACTGCCTGCAGCCACCCAAGACCCGGAGAGGTGAGCGTGGAAGCTGCCACACGGAGACTTGGAGAAGAAATGGGATTTACTACAGAATTGAAAGAGTCATTTGCTTTTATTTACAAAGCACATTTCGACAATGGACTGACGGAGCATGAGTTTGATCATGTTTTCTTCGGAACGTTTGATGGTGTTCCTGATATAAATCCTGAAGAAGCGAATGCGTATAAATGGATCAATCTAATTGATCTGATGGAAGATATGAGGTCGGCTCCGGAGCAATATACCGTTTGGTTCAGAATCATAATGGAGAAAATGGAGGATAGATTTCCTGAACTGTTTGCCTCAAAAATTGTTTAATAAAAAGCCTTAACAATAAAAATTTAATGAGATGGAAATATTGGTTAATATACTTCTGGTGGTACTGGCTTTCTTCTTTATGGAGTTTATGGCCTGGTTTACCCATAAATATGTGATGCATGGTTTCATGTGGTTTTTCCACAGGGACCATCATATCAGGGATGGACGTAAGATAGAATGGAATGATGTTTTTGCGGTTATTTTTGCCGTTCCCAGTATTCTTCTGATTTACCTGGGAGCAATGACTCCAAACAGCTATTTGTTAAGCATCGGTATTGGTATTATGCTTTATGGCGCAGCGTACTTTATGTTTCACGATGTATACGTTCATCAGCGGGTTCCGATTCTGAAAAACTTCTCGAATCGTTACTTACGTGCAACAGTGAAAGCTCACCTGGAACATCATAACCCGAGAGCAGAATATAATTATGGATTCCTGATCGCACCTTTGAAATATTATAAGGAGGAATTTGGGAAGAAGAATTGAGTTATATGTTAAACGTTATAAGTTATGAGTTAACGAATAATGATTTACTATTACCCAATAGCGTTTACCCAATAACTAATAACCATTAACAATTAACCAATAACGATTAACTAATAACGATTAACCGGTTTTACGAAACATCAATTAAGCGCACTGAATGGATAAATGGGTATATGTTTTAATTAATCTTGGAGCTATCAGTATCCCGTTTATGGCTGGTTTTGATAAAAGGCTGAGATTTTACAAGCAATGGAAATTCCTGTTTCCGGCAATGTTGCTTACCATGTTATTGTTCATTCCCTGGGATATGGTGAAAACATACCTGGAGGTTTGGGGATTTAATCCAAGGTATTTGTTGGGTTTTTATATCGGAAACCTGCCTGTTGAAGAGTGGATGTTTTTTATTGCCATACCATATGCCTGCTTGTTCACTTATCATTCGTTAAACTATCTGGTAAAGAAGGATTATCTTGGCAAATATTCCGAGAGCATAACAATCGTATTAGCTATTGTGCTGTTAGTCATTGGCTTATTGAATACCGGCAGGCTTTACACTTCGGTAACTTTTATTTCGACCGGAGTTTTTCTGCTGTTCCACCGCTTTGTCGTAAAAGGCGTTTACATGGGCCGATTTTACCTGATGTACCTGGTGACGCTTATCCCGTTTTTTATTGTGAATGGTTTACTTACCGGTTCATTTATTCAGGATGAAGTTGTATTTTACGATGATACCCAAAACCTGGGAATACGCCTTGGCACCATTCCTGCCGAAGATATGGTTTATGGATTACTGATGCTGCTGATGAATGTTACATGGTTCGAATTTTTCAGGAACAAATTTAAATCGCCGGTTAACACGGTTTCTTAAGCTGGACTATCGCTTCTTTCAAAATAAACTGCATTACTTTGCTTTAAATCATCCCCGGTCGGGCTTTGGAAAACCCGAAGTTCGAACTGTGGAACAATGGCAAGTATATGATCGAAAATATCGGACTGAACCCTTTCGTACTTGATAAAACCGGTTTCCAGCGTAAATGCATAAATCTCAATTGGAATACCAGATGAATTAGGTTGCAGTTGGCGGACAAGCAAATCACTCTTATTATCCACCAAAGGATGATGTGCCAAATATTCCTCAAGATACGCCCTGAATACGCCAATATTGGTCTGGCGTTTCCCGTTTACGAATATAGAGTTATCAATTTGGTTTTCTTTATTGTAGTTTTCGAGTTCGGCTTCTGTGCGGTCAATATATTCCTGAAGGATGGTTATTTTCCTGAATTTATCAAGCATTTCCTGCGAGCAGAATTTAACACTCGACATATCAATACTGATAGACCGTTTCATCCGCCTTACACCTGAATCTTTCATTCCGCGATAATTTTGAAATGACTCGGATACCAGCGAATATGTAGGCAAGGTTGAAATTGTATTATCAAAATTCTGGACTTTCACCGTTGTAAGCGAAATTTCGAGTACGGTTCCGTCGGCACCAAATTTGGGCATACTTATCCAGTCACCCTGCCGAACCATATCGTTGGCCGAAAGCTGAATTCCACCTACAAATCCAAGGATGGGGTCTTTAAATATCAGCAGAAGCACAGCTGAAAAAGCACCAAGCCCGGTAAGCATATATAAAGGCGACTGATTGAACAACAGAGAGATAATAAGCAGAAAAACAACGATAAAAACTATGATTTTAGCTATTTGAATGTATCCTTTAATCGGGTGATACATTGCAAATTCACTCTTTTCATACATCGCAAATACAGCGTTCAGAAATGAGTTTATGATCAGCAGGAAAACTACAATAATGTATAAGTTCGTTAACTTTAGAGCGGCAGGAATCAATCCCGGAAAATCATCGAGAGTTACGGAAATAGAATTGTAAATAAGAATACCCGGAACCAGGAAAGCCATTCGCTGGAATACTTTATACTCAATCAGTACATCATCCCAGTTGCTTGTCGTTCTGGCGGCAATCCGCTTCAACACCCGGTTAATTATAAACTTGGAGATATAATAAAACGCCACACATGAAATTAAGATCAGTATAAAATCTGAAATACCTGCAGTTTTGGAAGCGGTTTCCTGTGAAAACCCAAATCTTATTAACCAGACTGTTACTGTCTTGACGAATGGTTCAAACATATAATTACTTTATTGAATGACATTTAGAATTGACTAATTATCCCTTTGCAATTGAATGATCATCAACCACCGGCCAGTTTTGCTTTATAACCCGCTTTGGTGATCAGTTCCATGACTTTAGTCCTAAAATCGCCCTGGATTATAATTTCATTGTCCTTGGCTGAACCCCCTACCCCACACTTGCTTTTCAGCATACGACCAAGTTCTTCAAGATCGTTTTGAGAGCCGATAAAACCTGTAATCAGCGTTACCTGTTTACCGCCGCGTGATTTCTTATCAAGCATTACGCGCAGGTTTTGCTGCTGTGGCGGTAAAGTTACAGGTTCAGCATCCTCTTCAACCCGGTAATTATAGTGTGGGTTTGTTGAATAAACTATTCCGGTGGGTTTAGCTTTTTTTGACATTTTTTTTGAGGGGTTGGGGATAATTATGTTAATGAAACTTTAAACAATGAAAAACAGCTATTTAACTATCTTATTTGGCTATTTATCTTTTTTCTGTTCCCCGACTTAAAAGTCGGGGCAAATGATTCCCATTTCCCATTTTTACACTGAGCTTGCCGAAGTGAACTATTTTCTATTAACTATTTTCTTTCCCCTCAGGGAACAATAACACACAATGCCAACGGTTTCACGCCTATTTTTATTGGTTGATCAACCACTATTGGTTCACCATCAATATTCATCAGCGAATCAGCAGCATTCTCAATAGTAATCTCCTTTCCCCTGAAATATTCAGCGTAACCTGACTTGGCTGATGTTCCCCTCATCATATGATAGCCGACATTAAGTAATTGCGAAACAGGCATTTTTTTAAATACGCAAATATCCAGAAGCCCATCATCAACCTTGGCATCAGGAGCTATACGTGTATTAAATCCGAATTGATTGCTATTAGCAAAGATAATCATTAGAGCATGTTTCTCCATGCTTTTACCGTCAATTGTCAATTTGTAAGTCAAAGGTTTATAAGCGCTGAATTCCTTCAAAATAATCTGCAAATAGGAAAGCATTCCCCGAATGAAAGTTTCTGAGAATTTCTGTGCTACATGAGCGTCAAAACCAATTCCGGCAATGCTTGTGTACAACATATCGTTAACGGTAGCCACATCCATAAGTTTCGTGTTTCCTCGTATTATTGTTCGCAATGCCAATGCATAGCTCATCGAAATTCCCAGGCAGCGTGCCAATCCATTCCCTGATCCTGCTGGAAGAATACCCATCGGGATTCCTGTGTTTACCATAGCGCAGGCTACTTCGTTTACAGTTCCATCACCTCCCGATGCCACTACAATATCAAAGCCCCTGGCAATAGCATCTTTGGCTATTTCAGTTGCATGTCCAGCTCTTTCAGTAAACACAACTTCGGGAATAAACCTTGAAGATGGAATAATATTTCCTGCAAGCAACTCGATTACAACCTTGCTTTTGGGCGATATCCCGGCTTTAGGGTTTACTATAAAAATAATTTTCTTCTTACCTTCTGTCATGTTATTTTATCGATAACTTATTTTCAATCAACCGGTTATTATATTGTTGAATAATTGCTTTCAACAACCTATCCTTTTCATCCGCAATATTCTTCTGGCTCTTGGTTATGTCTTTTAAAAGCAAACTGTCATTTTGAAAATTATACAAAGCTTCGGAAACGGTATGATCCGTCTGCCATGCATATCCATCCTGGATTAACTGATAGTTTCCATTCAGATAACTCAGGTTGAAACGAGGCTCTTTGTCTCTTAACAAGGAACCGCCGAAAGCGATGAAAGGATTCGGGTACTGAAGCATATCAAGAATTGTAGGCATAATATCAGTCTGCTGAGCTACAATTCCCCGGTGACCAGACTGCTCGCTCTGAGGCTCATAAAAAATAACAGGAATGAAATACTGCCCTACCCTGTTCTTGTAAAATGCCTGCCATGCTTCGGATGTATGATCAGCAGTAATCACGAAAATCGTATTTTGAAACCAAGGCATTGTCGAAGCTTTTTCGAAAAACTTTTTCAGCGCATAATCCGTATACATAATGGTTTGTTGAATTTCAAGCGGACCTTTCCTGAACTTATTTTTGTATTTTCCAGGAACTTTATACGGATGGTGTGAAGATAATGTGAAAACCGCGCTCATAAATGGCTGAGGTAAGGCATTAAGTGTGGTGGCGATGTATTGCAGATAAGGTTCGTCCCAAATTCCCCAGTTCCCATCAAAGTCTGATTGATTCGGGTATTCATTCTTACCATAATACATGTCAAATCCGGCTGATTTGCAAAATGCGTCGAATCCCATCGTGCCGTTTTTCCCTCCATGGAAAAAGGAGGTATTATAACCTTCCGTTTTCAATAAACTTGCCAGGCTGTTAAACTTCCCCGTAGCATATTGCGAAGTAATGAAATCCTCTGTCATCCAGGTCGGGAGTGATGCCAATATAGCCGGGATACCTTCTATACTTCGTTTCCCGTTAGCAAATCCTTCATAAACTATACTTTTCGTTGCCAGGCTATCAAGGAATGGAGTAAAATCAGTCTTATTATTTCCTTGTTGATGCGTTAATGCGCCAATATGTTCAGCCGAAAAACTTTCGAGAATGATCACAAAAACATTCTTTTTCTGCATTGGAATCACTTTGCCAAGGCTATCCAGGCTTGAGTAATTCTTCTGAGGATTAAAAATACCGTCCAGTTCCTTTTCATCTGTATAAAAACTGATCTTTTGTAAACCTTCCTGACCATACGACCGCATTAAGGTGAAAGCAGAATTCAGAACAACAGCCGTTTCCTGCGACGGTGCATATTTCGATGCGTTTAAAATTCCAATTGGCTTCAATTGTATTCCTCCCCTGACTCCCAGAACCAGCAGCGCAAAAAACAACAGCATTACCATCGTTTGCGAAAGGTAATAGTGTGTATTTTTTTGCATTACATACCTGGTCGAAATCCTGATGCGCCTGGCAATAAAAAAAAGCAGGAAAACAGACATAAGCAAGAGCAAAAGCACATACCAATAATCGCGAATAAATTGTGGCATCATGTTCGCTGTATCGTCACCGGTGCTGATGTATTTAAAGATATCGATTGTCATTCTCTTCAGCGAAAAGGGATAATATGCTGTATCGGCAAGATTAGGAATTAGCAATATGATATTTGACGTATAAAAGATGATATCGGTTATAATGCTGAATGGTCTTTTTCTGCGAAACCGGAAAGGAATCACCAACATGAAAATATATAAAGCGTTCGTATAGAGTATGGCTACCGTATCGAACCTCATTCCGGCAAAAGTGTAATAAATGAGTTTTAAAGGTGTGATACCAGGGAAAAGCGAAGGATGAAGAAAATAGATCAATAACCTTGTAAATACCATTAAAAGGAGTACAAGCAGCAAGCGAAGAACCAGCACAGTCTGAGGGTTACCTGAATATCGGAGTTTTTGCATAGATGATACCTTGTGGCTTAGAAAAAGGATATTATTCTTGGTTTGTATCAAGACCGGGATGAATTATAGGATAATTACCCCCAGGCCTGAGCCGGCAAAAGTAAAAAAATAAGAGACGCTGTGAGGCATCTCTTATCAGAAGGAATTGAATTGCTTTAGTTTAATCTCATTTATTCTAGTAAAACAAGTATTATTTCCAGGTTAGCCTGGCAGTAGTTTCTAATATTAAAGCTGTTTTTCTGCATTAAATCTCAATTAATGTAAGCAGATTAACTTTTTTAAAACAATAAAGGGTATTTCCAGACAAGGATTTGGGATTAAGTTGTAGATTTTCCATGTAATATAGTCCGGATTTAAATTAAAACACAAAATATTAGATTTAATTTCCGGCTTGTCAAATTTCGTGCCATTGCTGAAAATATCCTGTCAATGTGGCTGTAGTCCTTGAATATAAAGGGAAATAGATATTAACTGCCAGCCTGTTAACAAAAAAAACAAAAAAAAGTTAATATTAAAAACAAATATAGTGTTCATTGTGAATAATATTTGTATAATTTTGCATCAAATTAACCTTCTAAAACAAACAACACATGAAAAAATTATTCTTCTTACTTGCAGTTGCAGGTCTTACTTCATTCGCAGCATGTAAATCAGGCGAAACCAAAGTTGAAGCTACAGCAGATACTACAGCTCAAGTTGAAGCTACTGTTGATACAGCTGCTCCTGTTGCTGCTGATACCACTGTTGCTAAATAATTATTTCCGGCGAGAGCTGGTTAATTTTTTATTTGAAAAAGGAAGTCTTAATGGCTTCCTTTTTTTGTGCTGATATTTTTGTGTTGGATTATCATCATTATATTGATATTGTTTTGAAACGGGATTAATTAAGTGGAATTCTTCTTACTGCAACTTGTTCATTTTATTAATGCCGGTTTAATCGGGAAACACCATCTGTAAAGAGGTATAAAATATTTTAAAGAATTATATCTAATTGTTTGCTATATTCATCTGCCAATGTACCTTTGCTTCCTGTTTGTGAAATTACCCACATTCGTTTGAAAGTTATACTAATACATTCAATTTAATGTTTATGGAGTTTTTAACCGACAAATCAGCACTCATTGGCAACAGGGGTAAGGGCGTACGATCTGATTGCCATATCACATTGGAACTCACTGAAAACGGGGGAATTCAACTTGAACTTATCAGCAAAGTTGAATCCATGTATGGCGAAGCCAACCGCAAATTTTTGCTCGACATTCTTGCTTCGTATGGAATTACAAACGCCCGCCTCCTTTTCGAGGATTCCGGCGCAATAACTCCTGTAATTGCAGCCCGAATGGAAGCGGCAATCCGGCAGTTGATAAACACCGACCAGGAATTTCTGCATCCAATGCTGACTGAAAATCTTTATCAGACTGCACGCGACAGGAATCGGTTTTCTCGACTTTACCTGCCTGGGAATACTCCAAGCCTGATGATCAATGCCGGTATTCATAAACCTGACGGAATTATTCTTGATCTTGAAGATGCAGTTGCACCCAATAAAAAATATGAAGCCCGTTTTGTAGTTCGCAATGCGTTACGAAATATTGATTTTTATGGTGCTGAGCGAATGGTCCGCATCAACCAGGTTCCTGCCGGGCTAGATGATCTTGAATTTCTTGTTCCTCATAACGTAAACCTGGTTTTAGTGCCCAAATGCGAAAGTGCGGAGCAAATCAGGCAGGTGAACGAAAAAATCAGCCAGCTTAAAACTAAATACAAAGTAACCGACAACATCTGGCTTATGCCAATTGTCGAAAGTGCACTGGGTGTACTTAAAGCACTGGAAATTGCCCAAAGCGAAAATGTAGTTGCTATAGCTATCGGGCTCGAGGACTACACTGCTGATCTCGGAACACGCCGCACGCAGGAAGGAACAGAGTCGTTTTTTGCCCGCAGCATGGTTGTAAATGCATGTAGAGCTGCAGGTATCCAGGCTATTGATTCTGTGTTCAGCGATATTGCTGATATGGATGCACTTAAGGATAATGTAATCCGGTCAAAAGCCTTAGGTTTCGATGGAATGGGTTGCATTCATCCACGACAGATAAGAGTCATTCACGAAAATTACGCTCCTGATGCTGCCGAAATAGAAAAAGCAAAGAAAATAGTAAATGCGTTTATTGAAGCTACGGCTAAAGGACTTGGAGTTGTTGCTCTTGGAACAAAAATGATAGATCCACCAGTAGTTAAACGTGCTCAGAAACTTATAGCCCTGGCCATTACTTTAGGGAAACTTTCGCCCGAATGGCATGAAGAATTTTTGAATTTGTAGTCGGAGGCAGAAAAAGGAAAATAGAAAATTTAAATGGCAAACCTGACAGCGTCTGAAAGACCTGTCAGCGTTTAGGGGCGGGAAACAGAAAACAGAAAATGGAAAATAGGCGGAAGAATCAGCTTCATGTCAGGTTAAATCAAAAACATGGTTTTGATTGACGATAGGTTGATAAAGGCTTCTTGCATATATTTTAAAAGTAAAGAAAACAGTCTTCCGACTTCGGCCTTCCGACTTCAAGCCAGCGAAAGCAGAATTATATTATAGCACATTTTGTCTCTTTTATTTGAACCGAAAAGATATGTCAAAATACGATAAACTTACAACGAATGCAGTTGGACGTATTGTCCCACAGATAGTTAATGGTAAAGATGCAATTCCTTTTATGGGGGTTGGCAAATACAAACCAACCGGACGGAAATATGCCCCGCCCATTGCAACCTGCGCCGATTATCCGGAAGATGGAAACAAAATTGTTCCTTCGCTGAAAGATGCTTTGGTAGCTGCCGGAATTAAAGATGGTATGACAATTTCAACTCACCATCATTTCAGGAACGGCGATTTGGTAGGAAACCAGATTTTCGATGCTGCCGCAGAACTGGGGATCAGGAATCTGACATGGATGCCTTCTGCCTCTTTCGAATGCCATGCTCCCATGATTAAATATTTAGAGAATGGCGTGATTCATCACATCGAAGGGAGTATGAACGGCGCTTTAGGCAAGTTTACTTCCGAAGGGCGAATGGCTGGTTTAGGTGTGCTCCGTTCGCATGGCGGCCGTTACCAGGCTATTCAGGATGGCGATGTTCATATTGATATTGCAGTAATTGCTGCGCCAACAGCCGATTGTTTCGGAAATGCAACCGGTGATCGCGGACCGGCAGCCTGCGGTTTATTAGGCTTTGCTTTGGCTGATTCACAGTATGCCGACAGGGTAATTGTGGTTACGGATAACCTGGTTCCGTTTCCCTGCGTTCCATGGCAGATACAAGGCAATTATGTCGATTTTGTAGTAGTTATGGATAAAATTGGTATTCCTGAAAAGATAATTTCTGGCACCACCGAAATTACCAAAAGTCCTGACAGACTTCTGCTGGCCGAGATGACAGCTCAGTTCTGTAACGAAACAGGAATTGTTCACGATGGATTTTCGTTCCAGGCCGGAGCTGGCGGAACTGCATTATCTATTGGCATATATTTTGCTGAAATTCTTCGCAAACAAGGCATGAAGGCCCGTTTCGCCCGCGGCGGAAGCAACAAGTACCTTGTAAAAATGCTTGAAGACGGTTTGGTTGATTATATTCTCGACGGCCAGACTTTTGACCTTGAAGGAGTACGTTCGATGCGCGAAAATGCCGGCCACCTCAATACTAGTCCGTTCACCAGTTATAACTATCACGGAAAAGGGAATTTTGCTCAATTTGTGGATGTTGTAATACTTGGCGCTACAGAAGTGGATGTTAATTTCAATGCAAACGTGGTAACACACTCCGATGGATACCTGTTGCATGGAATCGGCGGCTGGATGAATTGCCTTTTATCGAAATGCGTTATTCTGCCTATTCCTTTGTTCCGCGACCGTATGCCCGTTATCCGGGATGAGGTTACAACCATTTGCGGCCCTGGTGAACTGATCGATGTTATTGTAACCGAACGTGGAATCGCAATAAATCCGTTACGCCAGGATCTGATTGACAAGATGAAAGGCAGTTCGTTGCCAATAAAGACAATTCATGAATTAAAAGCCGAAGCTGAAAAAATATGTGGAAAACCTCAGAAAGCACGCCTTACAGATGAAGTAATAGCCGTTATTAAATGGGTGGATGGAACTGTGATTGACTCCGTGTTCAGGGTGGATAAATAATTCTCTGGTTTCTTTTTTTTTGTAAAAAAAAAATAACGCGGTGGCTTTATGGGCACGCAAAATATTGAAGGTTGAAGATATTCAAAACTTCAGTTCGGGTTGTTCATTTTGCTCAACCAAAACAATTGATTATGCTGGCGGCACAACTTCAAATTTGTTTGCAAACCAGCTGTTTGGTGAAGACATGCGCTTTATATTCTATCGATTATAGCGAATTAAAATAAGCTTTCTTATTGATTTGCTTTTCTATAACGGCAATTAGTTCCTCCTTTTTTACTGGTTTTGCAATATAATCATTGCAACCGGCTTCAATTGCCTTTCCACGGTCGCCTGAAAGACCAAAAGCGGTCTGCGCTATGATTACAACATTTTTGTTAAACTTCCGGATTTGGCGTGTAGCTTCATATCCATTTATATCCGGCATTTGAATATCCATCAGGACCAAATCAATGTCCTGGTTTTTTTGACAGATTTTAATGGTTTCGGTGCCTGTGCATGCTCTTATTATTTCTTTGCAGTATGGTTTCACTACTATTGACATCAACATCTGCGATGTTTCATCGTCCTCGGCAATTACTATTTTAAGGTTTCCAAAAGTATTTTTTATTTCAGCGCCTGCAACAGGTTTCAGATCAGCAGGTTTATCTTTCGAAAAAGGGATATAAGGAATTGAAAAAAAGAACGTTGAGCCTTTTCCTTCTTCACTTTCCAGCCAGATACGCCCACCTAATAATTCGGTATACGCTTTGGCAATGGATAAACCAAGGCCGGCACCCTGAAAAGCATGTATATCGGCAATGTCAGCCTGTATAAAGCGTTCAAATACTGCCTCCTGTCTGTTATCAGGAATCCCAATACCTGTGTCCTTTACGTAAAACTCAAGAACATCATCCTTTTTATCAGACCCGATTTCTATCACGCCCTCATTGGTATATTTTATGGCATTTTTAACAAGATTAATCAGAATAGAATAAAGTTTCTCCCGGTCAGTATTGGTGATGACTCCTGCCCTGTCTAAGTTTTTTTTAAGTACTAACTGCAATTGTTTTTTTTCGGTTTCAGGTTCAAAAAAAGTATAAACGTATTCCAATTGTTCGTTTATGTTCGTCGGTGTCCGGTTCACTTCCATCAGGCCCGATTCTATTTTCGAAATATCAACAATATTATTAATGATATTCAACATCCGGTCGCCACTTCTCTCAATTGTTTTAATGTATTCCTGCTGCTGATCGCCGGAGAGGTGAGGTTCTTTCAATAAGGCCGCAAAGCCAAGTATACCGTTCATAGGAGTTCTGATTTCGTGCGACATGTTGGCGAGAAATGCCGATTTCAGTTTGTTGCTTTCTTCCGCTTTTTCCTTTGCCTGTAATAATTCCTGAAGTCTTTCCTTCTTTTCGGTAACATCGCTAGCTATACCTACACGTTTGATAATTTGTCCGGAATCATCCAGGATCGGAAAAGTCTTAGTGTTTATCCAACACACCCGGTTTTCGGCCCGTAATATCCTGTACTCATACTCGAATAATCCTGTCTTTTTGAATTCGCTGGAGCCAAAGATTTCCTGAATAAAAGCCTTGTCATCGGGATGTATATTTTCCGTAAATATTTGCGGGTGTTCGTATATTTCCTGACAAGGAACGCCCCATATCTTTTCAAATGACGGACTTACATAAATCATTTCGCTATCCGTGCGCAACCAAAAAACTTCATCAATATTTTCAGCAATTTGCCTGAATTTATTTTCGAAATCTTCGGCACGAGCCAGGGCTGCGATTAATTCAACAGCTTGATTGGCTTTTTCTTCGTTTTGAAAGGCAAGTTCTTTGTTCAAAATGTCCAGTATATTCTTGGCTTCAACGGCATCACTCATCATTTTTAAAGCTTCACACTGCGAAATTGCCAGTTTCTCAACGGTTTCAGATAATTCTTTTGTTCTTTCAATTACTTGGTGTTCCAGTGTTTCGTGCGAACGACGCAATTCTTCTTCTTTTTGCTTTAGCTCTGTTATGTCGGCGGCCATTATACAAACATCGCCCAGCAGTTCGGGAGGTAAAGGGCTGAACGAAAGATGCAGATGAATCGGATGGGTATGGCCGTGTTTTATATAGGTTAACTCACCATCGGTTTTCCCTTTCAGACCAGCCTTCAGTAAATCACTATATTTTTGAATGTCGTTTTTTGGGAAAAACTGATTAAACCAGGAACCAACAATTTGCTCCGGCGCAACCGACACCAGCTCGGCAAACCGGCGGTTGCAATACAGCACAACACCATCGGCCGAAACAACAACAGCTCCTTCGTTCATTTCTTCGATGATGACACGGTATGGAGTTTCAGCAGACGAAATTGAGAATACTTTTTCCCCGCCTGCACCTGAAACAACTATTGCATCCACTTCGCCATTTCGGATTGCATCGAGTGTTTCGTTAGCTTCGGCCAGGCTTGCCCGTAATTCTTCGTTTTCGAGCAGAAGCTGTTCCTCTGTTTTTGGTGTTAATTTCGTCAACATAGCCTGCTTTTTAAAACAGATTAGTATTATTTTGCTTTTGCTTTTCGCAAATCGAGCCCTACAAGTACCCGGTCGACAACCGACAAATCGCCGATAATACGGTGCAAAGGCAGGGGCAGCCTTTTAATAAGGGTTGGCGCGGCTATAATCTGTTCGCCTTTGGCTAAGGTTGGGTTTTGGTAAAGGTCTATCACTTCCAGTTCGTAACGGCCTTTAAGGTATTCCTCACAGATTTTTTTTATATTGGCAATTGCCATTACAGAATATGGTGTTGTGCCTGCTACATATAACCGTAAATGGTAAATGGCGCTTTCTGCGTTTTCGATTGCCTGCTCAAATTCCAGGGCTTCGTCAGACATCCTGTTTATTCGATTTTTCATAATACCTGTTTTTTTGATTATTATGAAAGAACCTTTAAGTCTAATCCCACCAATACCCGGTCAGTGTTCGACAAGTCGCCGATAATTTTACGCACCGGCGCGGGTAGTTTCCTCACTAAGGTAGGTACAGCAAGAATCTGGTCTTCGCGGCAAAGTTGCGGGTTCTTTATAAGGTCAATAACTTCAATCTGGTATTTGCCTTTTAATTGCTCTTCGCAAATTGCCTTCAGGTTTTTGAAAGCTGTGATTGATTTAGGCGTTTGACCGGCTACATACAACCGCAATATCCATGCATCGTTTGCTTTTTTATCAGGCTTTTGTTTTGGAAGACCTGTTTCCGAAATATTTTTATTTGGCGTCATGACTATTTCGTTTTAGCATCGTTCCCTTTCGGTTTATGTAGCTTGCTTGTTTTTATGATAATATCACCCTTCCGGTTTATTGCCATATCTACCCTGTCCTGTAAAAGGAGATTTTCGCGAAGCTTATTCAGTTCTATGTTTTTTAACGTTTCAATTTCTTCCGCTTCAAATTCAGCCTTCAGAAAATCTATCTGGGCATTAATTGCTTTGCGTTTCCGGTCCAAAGCAAGTTGTTTGTTTTCTATTTCCTGGTTGCGTAGTAATTGTTCGGCTTTTTCTTTTGCTTCTTTTGTAATTCGCGATGAGCCTGTCAGTACACCTTCAGGACCAACGTACACATCAAGCAGTTCCACGCCATGATCGGTCAGTTTAAATTCCCGGATTTGGTTCGAGTGTGCCATTCCGCGCGATTTAAGTATATACATTCCGCGGTTGCGTTCTCCGCCTAATTCAATATCGCGCAGGAGTAACCATGTGTCAATTAATGATGAAATGTCTATCCCGGTATAATCGTTTACTCCTGTGGTCAAATGTGTCATAAACACAGAGATATTATTGATCTTTAAAAAGTCGACCATACGCATGATCATCGACTTGGCTTCGAACTGGTTAGTGCCGATGATGAAACTGCTTAGCGGGTCTATAACCACAACCATCGGTTTAAAATCATTCACCGCTTTATGCATGGCGGTGAGGTAGGATTCCAAACCGTAAAAAGTAGGGCGTTTCGCATGAAATACTAACAATCCCTTCTTTTCCCATTGTTCCAGGTCGATGCCGATGGAACGCATGTTGCGCTTAATCTGCCGGGGCGATTCTTCCAACGCAAAATAGAGTACTTTTTCTCCACGAGCGCAGGCGGCATCCGAAAAACATGCGGATAAACTGCTTTTCCCCACTCCGGCTGTACCCGATACAAGCACTATGCTTCCGCGGTAATACCCTTTACTGCCCAGCATGGTATCGAGGCGTGGGATGCCACTTGATATGCGTTCGGACGACACTGTGTGCTCCTGTCCAATGGAGGTGATGGGCAAAACAGAAAACCCGGTTTCTTCAATGATAAAAGGATACTCATTTGTGCCGTGGGTTGAACCGCGATATTTTACAATCCGCAACCTCCGGGTAGATGATTGTTCTGTAACACGGTGGTCGAGCACAATAACGCAATCACTCACGTATTCTTCCAATCCCTGCCGTGTAAGTGTACCTTCACCCCGCTCGCCGGTAACTATGGCTGTTACCCCTTTTTCTTTCAGCCATTGAAATAAACGGCGGAGTTCGGAACGCAATATAAGCGGATTTGGCAAACCTGAAAAGAGCGTTTCTATCGTATCCAATACCACCCGTTTAGCGCCTATGCTGTCAATTGCGTAATTGAGCCGGATAAATAAACCCTCCAGGTCGTATTCGCCAGTTTCTTCAATTTCCTTGCGTTCGACATGTACATGGTCGAGAACCATTTTTTTGTCTGCAACTAATTTATCCAGGTCATAACCGAGTGAAACTACGTTTACAGCAAGGTCTTTTTCCGATTCCTCGAAGGCCAGAAAAACGCCGGGTTCGTTGTACATCATCGCGCCATGAACGAGAAACTCCATGGCAAACAGGGTTTTTCCACAACCTGCGCTGCCGCAGACAAGTGTTGGCCTCCCTTTGGGTATTCCGCCCCCGGTTATTTCGTCCAAACCCTGGATACCTGTAAGAGATTTGGGAAGTGTTTGGATTGTTGATGCGATTTTCTTTTTATCCATGAGAAGTACCCTCCTATTTTATTTAATTTTAAAACAGTTTTTGTTCCAATCAGTCAGAATTCTTTCCACTTAGTCCGTTATTAAGAACAATCATTTGTGTATTCCAAAGCAATTCGCAGGTATCAGAATCAATCATTTCAATTTTTTTTATTATTTCGCATTGGCTGGTACCAATGCATTTGTGTACGAGGCAGGTTGAAATTTTCATTCATCCTTTTAAAGCAGTTCCGGGTCAAAGTAATTTCCCATGCCTGTCGCTTTACAAAAGCAGCGGTTTCTCCTTTAATACAAGGAGAAATACCAGGGGAAATAGGTGGAAAATGTAATACTTAGTTCTAAAGGTAACAGCGTTACGCTGTTTCGCGGCAGAGAAATCCGGGTACTACTTGTTGCTGAGGTACACTGCTCTAACATTTTCCAGCGTTACAAAAGGACTATGTGGCAAGTGTTGAGATGGACAGGTAAACAAATATACAATATAATGCTCCCGAAAACAATGGCATATATGATTATTATACTGCAAAGCGGGAAACGCTAAAACTTCCTTAACTCCTGGTATATTTCCTGAACCTAATAAAAGCCTGCTATTCAGCCCTTCAGTAAGCTGCTTTTTTGCAGACCAGTGCTGAGCAAGCCTAACCCTTTCACAAATTACGTATCGAAAGAAATTTTACTTATGCCGGCAAATAATAGTTCGGTCGTGTATGGTTTTATTCATTATTCAGGAGTGTTAATCGCCATATTACCCGAGGATTTTTATAAACAGGGCTCAATCTCGTTTTGTTTACAGAAAATGTTGAAACTTTGACCACAGAGTCATCACAAAAATAAGAATTTCCGGAACATCAAACTAAATTACTTTGATAAATTACTTTAAAATGCATGATTTTAATCCATTGTAAAATAGACGTTTGCAATTAGTTATATAGTAGAGCCGCAAAGAGAAAAAGTAACATAAAGGAATAGCAAAATGAATAGAAACTCTGCAGTCCTCTGCGTAATCCCTCAGCGGTACTTTGCGTTTAAAACTTTTTATAACGGCAGAGATTCCCCGACCTGATCGAAAAGATGAAAGGCAGCTCATTGCCTATAAAAACGATTCATGAATTAAAAGCTGAAGCCGAAAAAATATATGGGAAACCACAGAAAGCCAGGTTAACCGACGAAGTGATAGCCGTTATTAAATGGGTGGATGGAACTGTAATTGACTCGGTGTTCAGGGTTGATAAATAATTGAAATCTCTATTATGAAAGTCCTCAGATTGTATTTGGTCTGAGGATTTTTTTTTGTGACTAAATAGGTCCATTCAGCCTGAAATCAACATGATTTTATAGCTGAATTTATTATTTAATGCCTATTTACTTTCCGCATAATTATTGCTTAATTTTAGAGTTATTATTTGAATTCCATAATTTAATCATTGACGTTTCCTTACATTCCTATTAATCAGATAATAGTACCATTTAATCTTCCCGGATTATGTTTAAAAACCTGTTCCTGTTCGCACTGCTTGGCTTTGCGTTGTCGTCGTGCAGTAATTTCAACTCGGTAAAAGTTGTTAAAACTAATTAAGAAGATGAAGTTTTGTGCGCTCAGAACCT
>CAIRMR010000212.1 GCA_903879715.1 uncultured Bacteroidales bacterium | reverse complement strand
CGTTTCCTGACAGTGCGTCGGGCGGTCTTCAACCTGAACGGCAAATTGGGTTGTAAGGTTCTTTCATCCTTATAGGTATTTGTTTTAATAAACGCACGCCTCGTGGCGCACCAGATTTCACAGACAATTATTCATCATTTTTAATCAAATTTAATTTAAAAAACTGCTGAAAGCAGTTTGAAATCTGTGAAATCTGTGGCAAAAATGCTTATCGATCAGACTGATTAGTTACTCAGAATTAAATATTGAAAGACTATGACCGAAAATAAAACCCATTCGCAGAATAATCAAACCAATTTTTTATATGCATATTTAATATATGCAATTCTTTATTATCTTTACTGAAACAGAAGCATACCTATATCAAATTTTTACAAATGAATGTAATGTGATAGTCTGATCGCTTTTGTGGTTATAAATGGGCAGAAACATAATGAAAGTGATTTAAGAAAATTTTCTGATTGAATAGGAGAATATTTAAAAATATGGGATCTGATTTCCTGATAAGCATATCTTTTATAATTAAATTAAGCAAAAAAAAAAGATGAGCCAGATGTCGAAAAAATTCGTTTTACCTGTATTTTGCCTTTTGATTTTTTCAAACATTTTTGCCACAAATTATTACCTCTCCTCAAGTTCGGGCAGCGATTCGAACAATGGCAAAACCCCGGAGACTCCCTGGAAAAGCATTGGCAAATTAGAAACAGTATTAGGTACTTTACTCCCGGGCGATTCGGTTTTTTTTAAGTGCAACGATACATTCTCCGGCCAACTCATTCTTTCCCAATCGGGAAATTCTGCAAAAAACATTTATTTTGGCAGTTATGGTTCAGGCAAAAAGCCAGTGATTTCGGGCACAACACCAGTTACTAACTGGGCACAAACTTCTGCTAACATTTGGGAGGCAACATGCGCCGAAGCAGGAAGTACGGTTACCAGCTTTTTCATTAACGATATTCCGCAGCAGATTGGCAGATGGCCAAACGTAACAGAACCAAACAAGGGTTACCTGAAGTATGAATCGCACAGCGGAACCAACCAGATTACAGATAATGAACTCTCCGACACAATTAACTGGTCCGGAGCAGAAGCTCTCGTTCGAAATGTGCCATGGAATCTGGAACACATGACTATTAAGTCGCATATTGCAAATACCCTATTGTTTACCACCAATGTTTATTCCGAATTCCTGGATGGATTCGGATATTTTATTCAGAACGATCCCCGGACACTTGATCAGCAAGGCGAATGGTATTATAATCAGGCAAGCAAAAAGTTCAGTTTGTATTCCGTTACCGATCCAAATACGTTTATCACAAAAACCACTCAACAGGATAATTTAATCAAAATGAGCGGGATCAGTTATATCACTGTCGAAAACCTTCGCTTTGACGGTTCCGGAAGACTAGCCATGGACATTAGCAATTGCAGCAAAATAACGATCAGGAATAATGAATTTGATCATTCGGGTGATAATGCAGTTGGAATCAATGGTACGAATAACGCACTTATTGAATCAAACCAGATAAACCATACCAGCAACAATGCTTTAGGGCCCTCCAATTGGCCCTACGATTGTAAAAATATTGTGATTCGGAACAATGTCATTAAAAACACAGCTTTGGTTGCCGGTATGGGTCTTGGTATCAATTTAGCGGCCGGCGGTATATATCTGTTTGGAACAAATTTCCTTGTTGAACAGAACACGATTGATAGCGTTGGGCACATGGGGATCTTGTTTTACGGTGATACGATCACCATCAAAAACAATGTTGTTTCGAACTACTCCATGACCCAGGACGATGGGGGCGGAATTTATACCTGGAGCGATGGCACCCGGAAAAATTATTCAAGAACAGTAATCGGGAATATTGTATTCAATGGCATTGGTGCACCTGAAGGAAAGGGTTGGCCAACTTTAGAAGCCGATGGAATTTATATCGACGACCGCAACGCCAATGTTGATGTTATTGGAAATACCATTTTTAATTGCTCAAACTATGGAATTCATATTCATAATGCCAACCATGTAAATATCAGGCGGAATACGGTTTTTGACAATGGCACTCAATTCCGCATGGGCCACGATTATGTTGCACCTACGTTCCCTATAACCAATTGCGTGGTCGACAGCAACCTGTTTGTTTCCAAAAAGGTTGGTCAACTGATTGCCTCTTTTGCAACGATTGACAACGGCATATCAGATCTGGGGATGTTCGATTATAACTCATATTGCCGGCCGCTCGACGACAAACTGACCATTCAAACGGATTATGTGAACGGATCATCATTTCACGAAGCGCTTACACTCGAAGACTGGCAGTCGAAATACATGAAGGATCAGCGTTCTGGCAAATCGCCGATTGCTATTGAACCATACAAGATTTTGGGCGTAATATCGTCTAATTTTATTACCAATTCATCTTTTGAAGGAAGCACCATCGGCTGGTACCCCTGGGCAAACTACAACAACGGCACTATTGCACTTGCCAAAGGAGAAGGAGACCCAGGGGATGCCATGAAGACAAGCTTTACATCTACTTCAGGGAAAACCGATGCCTATATGATTGCTATCTCGAACAGTTTTAAATTTGCTGAGGGAAAAAGCTATCGAATAAAATTTTCGGCCAAATGCAGTAATCCTGATGTTTCTATAAACCTGATACCCCGTAAAAACGCCCCCCCACACAATAACGTTGCTGAAACAAAGAGTTTTGTGCTGGGCACATCATACAATCACTATGAGTTTTTGCTTAATGCGACAATGACAGATACCAACTCCCGGATTGATTTTGAGATTCTCGAAGGTAAGGGGGACGTATGGTTCGACAATATAGAATTGGTTGAAGTTGAAGTTGAGAGAACCAATCCTGACGACTATATTTTGTTTGAACTCAATAAAACAAACATTCCTAAAACGATCGATATTCCTACCGGATTTATTGATGTTAAAGGAAATCCGGTTTCCGGTGCCGTTACATTACAGCCTTTTTCGTCGGTGGTACTTTTCCGAAAACTGTTCACCTCAGCACAGGTTTTACCCAAATTCTCAGATAGCAATGTCAGGCTCTATCCCAATCCGGCGAGTAATTTTGTAACCCTGAAAAGTACTTTCAAAATTACTTCGGTGAATTTATTCGACATAAATGGGCGACTGATCAGAAAATACACCAATACGGGGAGCGCTGAGTTTACAATCAACGGGTTACCACATCCCGGCTTGTATATAATTCAGGTACAAACCGGCGCCGGAACTGAATTTAAAAAGTTGCTTGTTCAAAACTGATAATTATAAGCACTCAGCAATAGCCACCCGTTCTCACACGACTTATATTAAGTCGTATGTTTCCAAATACTATTCACTTTTCGTTTTTCACTCTTTTTACCCTGAGCGAAGTCGAAAGGCACTTTACACTCTTGAAACCCTCACCATCCTCTTCCTAATCACCATCACTTTTGCCAGGCAAACATACCTCACTGCATCAACCGAGCGAAGCGAGTTCACCGAAGGTAATCCCGTGATTGAATTTATCAATGGGTGTCTTTGCCATCCCTCTCTGGCCTTCATCCTTTAACAGTTCTTAGATTTCAGCCCTAACTCAGGGGAGTTATTGCGTTTTCAGATTTATATATCATGTATCATCTTCTATATCTGCGTGTTGATTTAATATTGATTTCCAGGTTATCTTTAGACCTACAGGATTATGAAGGCATTTGTATTCCTATAAACAAAAAAAAGAGCTACAAATAAATGTAACTCTTTGATTGTCAGTGACCCCGCCAGAACTCAACACCCTGCATCTCCTTGCACATTTTTGCACATATCTGCCTGTATATTAATCAGTTAAATGTTTGCTTTAGGCATCCAAATGAACTATATTTGTATCTAAATGAAGCACTTGTTGTACCCAATGTTGTACCTCTCAGGCTTCAGAATTGCTTAGATAATCAATATATTCATTACTTATGGCAACAACAAAGATAGTCTATCGTGAGACCAAAATCAAGGCAAATGGTGAAGTCCCCTTGTACTTACGGGTAATAAAGAATAGGAAAGCAGGTTTCGTATCCCTGGGGTATTCAGTGCTGCCAAAGCATTGGGATGCAAAGAATAACAAGGTAAAACCAAATCATCCCAACAGCACGTATCTTAACGCATTCCTTACTTCAAAGCTGGCAAATGCAGAAGGCATTTCACTGGAAACTGAATTAACGTCTAACGATGTTACTACGCGCAAGCTAAAGCAAAAGATACTTGGCATTGAGCCACCCAGCTTCATTAAGTTTGTTGACGCAGCATTGGAAAGGCAAAAGCTTACAGATAAGATAGGTACATATAAAAAGAATAAGGCCATCATTGAAAAATTGCACAAATTCGTCGAAAACAAGGATTTGCTCTTTATTGAAATGGATGTTGCCTGGCTAAAAAAATACGAAGTGTACCTTGCTAAGGATAGGAAGAATGCCATTAATACTATTCACACAAACCTGAAAGTCCTGCGTAAGTACTTTAATGAAGCAGTAGATGAAAGCCTGGTACCATACGAAAGCAGTCCATTTCTGAGGTACAAGTTAAAATCAGAACCAGTCAGTAAAGAGTTTCTTACTGAAAAGGAACTCGCAGCTTTTGATAAAGTCAAGTTCTCCCAGGCCAGTGTATCCAATCTGCATCGCGATATGTTTGTCTTTGCGGCCTATGCAGCAGGGTTACGCATCAGCGACATACTTCAGCTGCGTTGGTCTAACTTCGACGGAACACACCTCAATCTCACAACGCATAAGACAGGTACAGAGGTTTCAATCCTTCTACCAACCAGGGCTCTCCAGATAATCAAAAAGTATAAACCCAATAAGGAAGACAACGAAGCTTTTATCTTTCCTTGTTTTAGCAAGGATATCGATTACTCCGACAAGCGAACCCTTTTCCTGGCTATTGCAACCTTCAATACAAAAATCAATAACTCAGTTCACGAGATTGCTGACCTGGCAAAGATTAAAAAAAACTTCTCGTTTCACAGTTCAAGACACGCTTTCGCCGTTAATGCCCTGAAGAAAGGTATGCGTATCGAATATGTCAGCAAATTGATGACGCATTCATCCATTCGCACAACTCAGGTATATGCTAAAATTGTAAATAAAGACCTAGACGTAGCTATGAAACTCATGAATACGCGTAGTTCAAACACAAAGCCTGTTGCCCAAAAAACTTAGGCATATCAAATGAAGCATCACTTTATGCATCATTGCCATGCTACTTCAGCCACTATTATCCTCTCCAGTACTTGTTTTTTTTGTAACTTGTCTATTCTATTATGTGTTAGTTTTATTTACACCTTCTTTTATAATATATTGAGAATCAGGCTTTCTATAACGCCCTATTATCAAGGGTTTCGCGACTTATTAAGGGTTTATATTGCACATTTACAGGCTAATAGCCCACAATAACACCGTTTTTGTTAATAACTGTATTTGCATAATACAGTAAGCATAGTGTAAATTTGTAAATTGAACATAAAAAAAGCTCTTGATCCAGATTTTTTTCAAATAAATTAGCTTGTTAATATCATATTTTTTTGAAGGTATAGTTTTTAAATCTGTGGTTTTTCCGCATCCGTTAAGTCCTCACCAGGAGGCAAATTGAAATCTTCACGCTTTAATAGTGTACCAGGCTAATGCGTGGTTTGTATCTCGCTGCATATATGCAGATTCATGAATGTATTTTTCGGGGAAACCCACCTTATTATTAAAAAAATATTATCAAAATTATGTTAATCGATGTCAATAGAGAATCAAATAGAGCGGATGATGATCGAAGTACTCAATATTAAAAATATAGTAACCGCATTAGCAAAAGGAGAGGATTTAACAACCAAGGTATACGACACCGCGGATATGCTCAGAATTCTCAAAGTATCCCGCCGATCATTAGCTAATTACAGGGCCAATGGAAGTCTCGCCTTCAGCAAATGTAACGGCCGTATTTTTTTCACTCAGGAAAATCTAGAAGCATTCCTGAAACGTAACAAATTTATTGCGTTCTCAAAATGAACCGAATAATCTGTTATCAAAACAATCACTATAATAAAGCAATTATGGTACTTGTTATTGAAGCCATATCGGTAAAAACAATTCATAATCATTCGATATTGGCAATAGTACGAATGCTGCCTTCCCAGGCAGAACTCAATAAATTAATTATAAATGGCAGATCAGAATGAAACGCAGGAGGACTGCACAGCCATTACCACAAAAAGTAATACCGAAATTATTAAAATTACCAGTGAACTTGCTGAAATAAAAGAGCCTGAGAAGGAATACTACAAATTACATACTTCAAATCTAACACAATACTCTGAACAGACTTTACCTTTCCCTGTACAGGTTTTCCCTGCTCCTATCTCTGCATTAGTGTATGAAGCATCAAAATCAGTTGGCTGTCCGCCCGATTTTATTGCTGTCCCGGTTTTAGCTGTGCTTGCTACAGCTATAGGTAATAGCAGGAACCTTGAAATCAAAAAAGGATGGATTGAAGGGCCTCGTATTTACTCAGCTATAATCGCGCAGCCCGGAAGTAAAAAATCACCTGCATTGAATATCGCAACCAAGCCTATTGCTCAAATTCAAACGATGTTATTGGCAGCTTATGAGGCGGATATCAAAAGGTTCAATGAGATGAATAGTACATATGGTGTAGGAAGTAGAGAACAGGAACGAACCACTAATACTGTTGGGGTTCAACCTAAACTCCGGCAGATAAAAACAAGCAATGCAACCATGGAAGCAATAAGCAAACTACTTGCGAATTATAAACGTGGAATTTTGTATGAGCAGGATGAGCTTGCTGCCTGGGTAAAATCAATGAATTCTTATCGCGGAGGACAGGGGGCTGATCTAGAATACTGGTTATCGTTCTGGAGTGGTAGTCAATGTACAATAAATCGGGCATCACAGCCCCTTCCTTTGATTATAAATAATCCAATTGTAAATGTAACGGGTTGTATACAGCCGGATTTACTTACAACTTTATCTGGAATGAAGAACAATGGGTTTTTCGACAGGATACTACTGTCTTATCCTGAAATTTCAGCCCTCCATTACACTGAGGATGAATTAAGTGACGAGACTTCACACGCTTATTTAGAAATCATCAAATCACTTTATCTTTTAATGCCCGAGCATGGTATTTTGAATGAAGAAATTCCTGTTAGTTTGAAATTCAACTATGCAAGCCGGAATCTGTGGAGGGATTGGAATAAGGTACATGATGCTGAAACTAATTCTTATGACCTACCCTACTACCTTAAAGGCGTTTGGTCAAAACTTCAGGCTTATATGGCCCGTATAATTTTAATTCTGCAGCTTGCTGAAAACGCAGCCAATGGTAGTAATACCTTAATTATAGAACCAGAAACCGTGGACAAAGCACAACTGGTGATCAATTATTTTAAATCACACGTTTACAAAACGTATAAGGAGATGAATAATTCAGTGATGGATCAGAAAATCGTTCTTGCTGTGGCCTGGATTAATAAACATGGAGGAAAGGTAACTTCACGTATGTTATTGAACAATAATGTGGCCCGATGCTACACTGCGTTTCAGGTTCAGGAATTACTGGTTGAAATGGAAGACAGAAATCTTGGTTCATGTCATTGTGAAATACCAATAAGGGGAGGAAAGAAGACTATTTATTTCACGACTAATAACCCTACATACGACCCAAAGATGAACTAAACTACTGATAAACAAACAATTATTGCGTAAAGCACTAACCTGCAATCGCCCCTGCAATCGTAAAACCCTGTAGCAAACGCAGGGTCGGTTGCAGGGGTTAACTTTTTTAAATAAATACCATGTAATATACTAATAATCAGAATTATATATAATTAATAATTCAAATGCAGGGTATTATTATTTCATCAGAGATTCAGAGCATGCCGTTTGCATAACCAGTTTATCCTCTTATTAAAAGCCTACTACTGTACGAATAAACTCTTTCATCCAAAATCAATATTCCCAATTCAACAAATAATTTTCCACTATCATATTAAAATTGTAATTTGGTACTCCTAAAAATATCCACTTTTGCCCTCTCGGTAACATTTTATCTGATATTTATGGCTGAAGCAATCTTAATATGGCAAATTTTCTGTTTATTTACTTATTTCTGTTTATTAAAATATTAGATTTACACGGTTTTATTTAGCTATTATGGATATTGAATCTTCAAATATAACATTAGAACATTTTCGTGATTCAGGCCAACTCAGCGTTAGAAGTTATAATGTTTGTATTGATTCAGGAATTGAAAATGCTTTAGATCTCAAAGTTTATTTTGAAGAATATCGTTCATTCAAGCGTCTTCGTAATTGTGGTCTCAAATCTCAGACTGAACTTTTTGCAGTACTTAATGAGTATTTAAATGATAATTCTAATCAATCTAAAATAGAATCTTCGTTTCACGATACCAGCATTGATGCTTTGCTTGCAAGTGGTAAAATAGGTTCTTATGGTTACTCTCTTTGTAAAAACGTAAGATTGTTCATGGTTTCACAGTTACTTACTCACTACAACAAATACCATACCTTCAAAAATATTGATGGATTTGGTTTAGGGGTTAATAAAGTACTTATTAACATTTGTAAAGAATATTCCCAATCTTATGAGCAAATTAAAGAAGCTGATAATACGGAATACAAAAAAAGCAATTTTGAAATTGAAAGGGACGCACTTCAATCCAAAATTAAAAATCTTTCAGTTACTTACAATTACTTTATAAACAGTTTAATTTCTGCAAAGGCAAAATCACTTAGTGTTCGTGCCTTCAATGTTCTGAATATTCATTTAGGAGGTGATTTTTCAGTCGTTAATGTATACCATAAAATATTGTCTACAGACAATTATGATTTTAAAAATTTACGAAACACGGGTATCAATACGAGTACTGAACTTGAAAGGTTTACATCTGAATTTAGGGATTTGCTTGAAATTTTTCTCGATACAAAATCATTTTTAGCTACTCTTGAGGAAATCTACCGATTATTTCTAGTTCAAGAATATAAAATAGAAAAAATACATTATGATGAGGTGGTTTGTATTTTTAGAGATCTGGAATTAGTCCCTGTTTTCAGGTCCATCAAAGTACTTATTGATAATGGTTATCTACTCAAAAACAAGTCAGATATAGCCATTTTCAAAGCTTATTTTGAAACTGGTATTTCAATCAATAAACAATCCTACCAATCAATCGCTAAAGAAGTGGGTTTAACTAGAGAAAGGATCAGGCAGAAATGCCAAAATCTTCTTCTTGATTATTCAAATAAATTCCTTCTTCTAAAATACTTTGAATTACAACATTTATACCTTTATAATATTGATACAAATCAACCATGCATATGGTTTGATGACAATTTATTGGAAACAATTAATCAAGTTGAGAATGTAAATTTTAACAAGAATTTCGTCAGCTTTGTTTTCTCTCAAATATTACGCAATACACATGAACTGATTGGATTGCCATTAAATGATAACTTGAAGGTTAATAAGAGATCATTACCTGGCTTCAAGGAAGTCTATTTAATAAACAAGGAGCTTACAAATGATTTCGATTTTAATTCCTTTGTTTATGATATAGATAAAAGGATAAATGAAAGAATTGATGATACTTATCAACTGAATTTTCAACCATATCTGTTAGTTTTTTTTAAACACAAGAAAAATACAATTATTGATAAAAGGCACAATCTTGATTTAATATCAGAAATATGTGAACAAATTTTATTCAATGAATTTTCTATCAATTTGAATTCAGATAACTCATTAGTATTTGAACATAATACGCATAGGAATTTAGGAAAATATGTTCTGGATTTACTAGGTAAAGTTGGCCATCCTATGAATATAGAAGAGATGTTTAACCTCTTAAATGATGAATATCCTGGCGTTTTCAAAAATCCGAATGCCGTAAGAAGCCTTTGCCAAAGATCATCTAAAGGAAAACTTATTTTTTTTGGAAGAACCAGTACTTACGGGCTGAAGGAATGGGAAAAAACAAACACAAAAATCAAAGGGGGCACGATACGTGATATAGCTGAAGAGTACTTATCACAATTTGATGCACCTTGTAGAATCGCTGATATAATAGAATATGTGATGCAATTTCGACCAGCTTCAAATCACAAAAGTATTTTATACAATCTCAGATTGGAAAATAAAAATCGCTTTCTCTTTTTTAAAAATAGGCTAATTGGTTTAAAGACCAAGATATATAAAGATGAAAATTTAGAGTTATTGTCAAATGATGAAAATAAGCGACTTAGTTGGCAAGATCAAATGCAAATGCTTTTGGAATTTGTTTCAGATAATCACCGGTTACCTTCAGTGAGAAAAGGTCCGGTTGAATCATCTATGTACAATTTCTATACAAGACTAAGACAAGCACAACGTAAAAACAAATTATCTTCAGATCAACTTCTAAAGTTGAATGAATTATATCAATACATTGAAATTCCTTTATCCAATGTTTATTAAACATGCTTTAAATGTTTTTGATTTTTTTTACCTAAACTCCCCATTTAATATGAGTAACTTGAACAAGATCAGATTACAGCAAATGCTTGAAATGCAAGAGATTTGCCTTAAAAAAAAGATTGATTATAAGTCCATGGAAAGTTTGCTTGAATCTGAGCGTATTAAGAAGTTGCAGAAAAGAAATCATTACATCCAACAATCTATTGATTCGGAAATAGAAAAAAGCAATCAGTTATGAAAATTGACATGATTACCTTAAATGATTTTCGCCAATATCATTCATCCGTTTCAATAGATCTTCAAACTGACGATAAACGGAATATAGTATTGATTGGAGGCAAGAATGGATACGGCAAAACAAATTTGCTCATAGCACTGGTTTGGTGCCTTTATGGAGAAAAAATCTCACAAGTGGATGATCATTTTAAGCAGGAAATCCAGAAGGAGAGCAACTATTCCAAATTCATGAAGCAGAGTTTGAATTGGGATACGCTGAATAAAGGCGGTCACAAATTCTCAGTTGAGTTGGTTATTAGTGATATTCAAATGCCAGAATTGACACAAAGGGAATCTGCATCTTCTCATAAGTGTGTTGTTAAACGAACATTTGATACAAATTCAATGAACGAGCAGTTAAGCATATATTTACCAGATAGTTCAATAGAAATATTTGAATCTGAAGAGGATAAAATGAATTTCATAAATGACTATTTGATACCTATTGAAGCTGGCAAATTTGTATTTTTCGATGCTGAAAAAATTGCTTCGTTAGCAGAATTGTCTACTAAGGATGAAGGTACTGTAATGAATGATGCGTTTGGTAAGTTATTGGGATTAGACATTTATAAAAGCCTTGAAGAAGATTTCAGGATTTTTGTTAATAATCTAAAAAAGGATGGAGCTAATGAAAATGTACGTGATCAGATAATCAACTGTGAAAATACTATTGATCTTAATAAAATAAAAATTGAGGAAATAGATCAAAAAATAGCAAATAACGAAAGTGAGATAAAGAAGAAGAAACAACTAATTAATGAGCTTGAATCATTCCTCAATAATTATAGCAAGCAAGATGCTTTCGCATTTAACCGTGAAAGTATCCTAAATCAAAAAACTGCTTTAGAAAAGAAAGAAAAAGATTTGGGTGAACGATTTAATGAGCTTAGTGAGATTATTCCATTGGCAATGCTGGCTGGCAAACTAGATGAAGTTGCTGAGTATATTCAATTGCAAGAACAAAATCGCTATGCAATAGAATCCAATTCGGAATTAAAGCAAAGGTTTGACAGTTTTATTGAAAGATTATTCAATCATCCGCCTGATCCGGAAGATTCCACAATGCCATTTAAGGCAAAAGTTTTTTACTCTCAAAAAGCACAAAATCTGTTTGATTCTTTATTTGATGACAAACCTACAATTCCGGATTTAGACTTTGATCTTGATTTAAGCAATTCTGATAAAGAATTATTATTTAATGCTATTGATCTAATTAAGCAAAATACTAAAGAACAATTTGAGCAGACTATTGAAAATTATAACTCTGTCCAAAATGACATTCAAGAATTGGACAAGACACTACGTAAGATTGATGCCAATTTACAGGACGATTTCGTTCTGGAATATTTAATTAAGAAAGATGATGAAGTACTTAAAGTCGAAAAGTTAATAAAGGAAAATGGTTCTCTTGAGAGTCAGAAAGCAGACCTTATTAAACAGAACTCCAGGGAAACACAGCGATCACAAGTGCTGATACAGAAAGTCAATGTTACGCAACAACGTAAGCAAAAACTTGAGAAGGCTAATTTATATATTGCTGCCCTTCAGGAATTTTCTGTATTGCAGAAAAAACACAAAAAAGAAAATTTGAGCCGGAATATTTATCTTGAAATGCAGAAGTTGATGCACAAACTTCAATCTAAAGACAATAATTTTATAGCTGAAGTTAAGGTAGATATTTTACCAGATGATACAGGCCTTAAGGTCACGCTTTTTGATAAGGAAGGTCGGATAATACCAAAGGAAAACTTATCTCAGGGTGAAAAACAACTATACATTTCGAGCCTTCTAAAAGCAATATTTTCAGAAGCAATTCAGAATTTTCCGGTTTTCATAGATACACCATTAGGTAGACTTGATGATGAACATATTAAAAATATACTTCTTTATTACTATCCGGATTTAGCTGAACAGGTAATAATCTTAGCTACTAACAACGAGATAACTCCAAAAAGATACCACGATCTTAAAGATAATATTGCAAAATCTTATTTATTGGATAACTACAATAATAATACAACTTTCAAACCTGGATATTTTCAAAGCTATGAGAATTAGGATTAGTAAAACAAACGAAGAGTCAATTGATAAGCTTAAGAGCTTGTACAATTTTAAATATGAGGGTATAGTTCCTCGCATTGCATTCGCTTGTAGTTTGCAATTGAATAAACATTTCGAGCTTGATCAATCTATTAATCCAACAGCTGATGGTCGCGACTTTCGAGATGATAGAAGTCTATTCGGCACAATCATCGAAGGACGGTCTAACTACCCTATATTTAAAGCTGTGTTAGACAAACACTATGAAAAGTATTTATCTGAAGATGAATTTTCAAAGCTATTTCGTCTCCACTTGGATCATGGCCTTGAAATCATGCTTACCGACCTTGATAAAAAGAATTTAGCTAGTGGTTCACATGTATATTATATGATGAAACTTGTTAAGAATGGTCTTGATCTTCAAAACCATATTCTTTCAAATAACAATAAAAATGATACAACCACAACAGTTAGTGAATATGATCAACCTCTATCCTTTATTCTTGGCAATAATGGGTATAATAAAGAGGAAGTAATATGTATTAATGATTTACAAAAGTTTGATAGTAGGAATATTGCAATAGCAGGCATGGCAGGTTCAGGTAAAACCCAATTAATCAAGGATATACTTTTTCAAATCAGCCAATCTACAGAATCAAAACTAAAATTTATATACTTTGATTACAAGGGCGAAGGAAGTTCTGAGCAATTAAAACCATTTCTTGAAAACACAAATACCCAATTCATAGATATTTTGAACGATGGTTTCAATTTTAATCCTCTTCGTGCAATTAACCTTGATGAACGTCAGAGAGTTTTTAGTATCAAGGCTTTTATAGATACCGTTAGCATGTTCATTTCTTCGATTGGAGTAAAACAAAAAAACTCTTTGCAAACAGTGCTTACAGAATTGTTCGAAAATCATGCAGAGAAATTCCCAAGTCTCTCCGATGTTTCTGATGCTTTGGAAAACTATTACAACGAAACGAAGCAGAAACCGGATAGCATGACTGCTATTACTAAAGATTTAGCCAGTGGTTTATTTATTGAAAGCAAGCATGAAAATATTATCGAGAAAAACATCTATCTTAATTTACCTCCTGCTCTTTCAGATACGCTCCGTCAACTTTGTGTCTTCCTATTATTGCGTTACTTCAATTTTTACTTCAGTAGCACTAATGATGCTGAGCCTTTGGACAATATAATGCCCTTACGCTATATCATTGTTATAGATGAAGCACATGTCTACCTTAAAAACAAGAATGCTCGTAAGGCTCTAGAGGATTTATTAAGAGTTATGCGCTCAAAAGGTGTAATTGTTGTAATGCTCTCTCAGGGTGTTGAAGATTATAAGACAAAGGAATTTGATTTTGCATCGCAGGTAAAGTTGCCGATTTGCTTAAATATTCAAAATAAAGATTATAAGTTGATAAAAGCATTTTTAGGCACTCCCAAAAGTGAATATAAATTACAATCCGAGATTAACAAACTAGAGTCTGGTAAGGGAATAATAAATATTAACGAACCTCAGCTATTGTCATTACGTCAATTCTGGCAATCAATTCCTACAATTTCTAAATAAAAACCACACAAATTGACTATTCCAATCAAATTAGATCAGCTTATGCAACTCTGCGATACCCTCGAAGCCAGCATTAAGCAAAGCAAGGAGTTTAATGAAAAATTCTTACAACAAGTGCTAAAGGAGTCTTTAAAATAAATAATTCAATCACATATGACAAAAGAAAAATTACTTCTTACAATTGCTACTCACGGCTACAACGTTGGGTTTGGAGCAAAAAAAAATTTTGCGTCTCATGATATTGTTGTAAAACTGCCCGGTTGGATTGGTTTTATAACATTAGCGATAGGTATCCTCCAATTAGGTTATACGAGTCTGGGATGTAACAAAGAATTATCTGCTACTATTATTCTTGTAAGCGTCGCGAGCCTTTATCTTAGCGCCTATAATGCAAGAGTTCAGGACTATGATAAAGAGGGTATACGCCTAACAACATTATTTAATCGATTAAGAGATCTTTACTATACTGTTCAAGCTAAAGAAGATGATGAGTTTGTTGAAGAACAGGAGAAATTGAATATAATTCTTAATGAATTATATTCCACCACAATTTCTAAACAAGTTTTCATGTCTCAATGGTTTGCTCATTTTAAGTTTTTTTATGAGATGCAAATTGATTGGGTTAATGAACAATTGCATTTCAGGTTTTTTAAAGATAAATTACCTAATTCAATTAAAATATTTCTATTAATTTTAATATTTATCGCTATAGCAATTACGTCTTATGAATACTTCTTTAATATTTAATGAATTTTTAACTAACCTAAAAGTTCAGAATACAGATCAAATTTCCAGAAGATATAATTCTATTACAAAATCGTTAAACAAAAAAATCTACAATCAGGATTCTGATTTATTTCATTCTCTTAAGGTTGGCAGTTATGGTAGGAATACAGCTGTAAATGGTATCAGTGACTTAGATATGATTTTTGAGTTACCTTATGAAAGTTTCCGGAAATACGATGGTTATCAGACTAATGGTCAATCTGCCCTATTGCAAGATATTAAAAATGCGATTTTAGGTACTTATTCAACAACAGATATAAGAGGCGATGGTCAGGTAGTTGTTGTCACTTTTACCAATCATGTTATTGAAGTATGTCCGGTTTTTCTTCAAAGTGATGGCACTTACAAATTTCCGGATTCAAATAACGGGGGGAAATGGAAAATCACTAATCCAAGACCCGAAATAGATGAGATGAATATTTTTGATCAAACTACTAATTCCAATCTCAAAAATCTGGCTAAAATTACTCGTGCATGGAAAAACAAGTGTGGAGTTAAGATCGGAGGTTTGCTTATTGATACACTCTGTTATGAGTTTTTCAAAAAAAAGCAAATACATCAAAATACAACCATTGCAAATTATCATTTACTTGTCCGAGACTTTTTTGAGTTCTTGAAAGATTATGATAGAGATCGTCAGCATTGGTTTGCCCCTGGCAGCAATCAAAAAGTTTACAGGAAACAAACTAATTTTATATCTAAATCTAAAAAAGCTTACGATATAGTTCTGGAAGCAATAAGTAAAAATGAAAACGATACAGTTTATGCTGTTTGGAAAAAAGTCTTTGGTTATCCATTTCCTTATCCAAAAGCACTTAATGAAGCATCAACTAATTATACCAATCAAGAAGAATATATTGAAGATTTATACCAACTCGATATTACTAATATGCTAAGGATTGATTGTGAAGTTAGCCAGGAAGGCTACAGAACAGAGTTATTACGAAATATGTTTGGCAAATTAAAAACCAATAAAAAACTAAAATTTTTCATCGTAAGTACTGATGTCAAAAAACCCTATTTAGTAAAATGGAAAGTGAAAAATGAAGGCCAAATTGCCAAGACACGAGATAATTTAAGAGGACAAATATTGAACGATGATGGTACTGAGATAAGAAAAGAAAATTCCAACTTTGGTGGTTCTCACTTTGTAGAATGCTACATTATAAAGAATGATATTTGCGTTGCAAGAGACCGGGTTGAAGTGCCAATTTCGAACCTCTAAGTATATAATAATCAATATCAAACCCAAATACATCAATCTTTTCTATCTTCAATCCACATCTCTTAATAAATCTGTACAGAGTAAAACAACATTCTTCAAAAAAGTAATATATTTAACCTCAATATTTCTATAAAAATTATGCTATGCTATCTAATCTCACCCTCCTTCGCCCTCTTATTTTCTTTGATACCGAAACCACCGGCGTCGATACTTCAAAGGATCGTATCATCGAGCTGTCAACCACCAAATTCTTTCCGGATGGTAAAAAAGAAGTAAAAACAAAACGTTTCAATCCAACTATACCAATTCCACCTGAAGCATCCGCTGTCCATGGCATCCTTGATATAGATGTAGCCGACGAACCACCATTTGCCTTGTCAGCCGGAAACATCTCAAAATACTTTATAGGTTGCGATGTTGGTGGCTTCAACAGTACCCGCTTTGATGTGCCTATCCTGGTTGAAGAATTTTTAAGGGCTGGTGTAGCCTTGCCATTCGATGAAGACACAAAGTTTGTTGATGCATTGAAGATTTACCACATGATGGAAAAACGTGATCTTACTGCTGCCTATAAATTTTATTGCGACAAAGATCATACAGGTGCCCATGGAGCTGAGGCTGATGTTCATGCGTCTGCTGAAGTTTTCAATGCTCAGATTAAAAGATACAACCTGGTGACTTCTTTAGACGCCCTGCATGAATTGTGCAATGAGGGAAAAGTCGTAATCGATTATGGAGGTAAATTCACCCGTAACCAGTTTGGGCACATTGTTTTCAACTTTGGTAAAAATATCGACAAAAAAGCTTTAGACGATACAGACTATCTGGCATGGATGCTAAAAAACGATTTTCCACTTCACACTAAACTGTGTATCAAAAAAATCTTATCCTGTGAGCTGAGATAATTATTACTTGTAAATTCCTACAACTTATTTCTTAATGGTAATCAAATTTTCTTTTATCAATCTCTACTAAAAACCTGCTCGGATAGGATAAGAATCCATTATATGTTTTTACAAAAGATGGCATTGTGATAATCAGTTCATCTTTAGCTCGGCTGCAGGCAACGTAAAACAACCGGCGCTCTTCTTCTAGTTCCTCAATGTTTTTTAGTGCATGCACACTGGGTATCATCCCATCCAGTGCATGAGGAATAAATACACTGTACCATTCTAATCCTTTAGCTGAATGTATTGTTGAAATAGTCAAAGGCTTATCTTCAGTTTCATCAATTAAAGGTGTAGTCTGGTTACCGAACTTTTTAGAAGGCGGATCCAAGGCAAAATCAGTAAGGAATTTATCTAATACTTCATATTTACCGGCAAGCTCAATCAAAACATCAATATCAAGTAACCGGATAGTATAATCAGATTCTTCAGCTTGCAGTATAGGTGAATAATATTTTTTGATCAGTTCAATTTTATGTGATATACCTGTGTGCGGATTACTGGCATCTGTTAGCATTTTTGCAAGTTCTCTTAACCCGTCAGCAAATTTAGTTTTCTCGAAAGTTTCAATATTAAGCCCTTTCTCTACATTTATTTTTTCGATGATCTTTCTGGCTGTCAACAAGCCAACTCCTGGCAAATGTTTTAGTATCCTGTGCCATGCCACTGCATCATTAGGATTCTGTATAATCCTTAGATAACAGATAACGTCCTTTACATGCTTCCTTTCATTAAATTTAATCCCTCCAACAGTTACATATGGAATCCCTCTTATGGCTAATTCCGTCTCAATATATCGGGCATGCCAGAAAGCTCTTACCAAAACCGCAACCTGGTTCAGTTCAATACCCTTTTCTCTGTATTCCAGTATTTTATCGACTATGAATTCTGCTTCAGTTTGTTGGTCATAAAATTTCTTGACAAAAGGCAGTCCTTCTTTCAGTATTTTGGAATAAAGAGTTTTCTTATATCCTATCTTGGCATTCCGTATAATCTCATTGGTAAAGTCCAGTATTTTCTGATTGCTCCTGTAATTTTCCTCAATCTTAATCACCTTACAGCTTGGGTACCTCTGTGGAAAGCGTAGGATATTTTCATAATTAGCTCCTCTGAACGAATAAATGCTTTGGGCATCATCCCCTACTATCAGTATATTCTTGTGCCCTTCGGAAAGCATTTCCACTATCTCTTTCTGTACAACATTGGTGTCCTGGTATTCGTCAACCATTATAAACCTGTATTCCTGCTGCATTTTCGTCCTGAAAATAGCATTATCCCGCAACGAATCCCTAAGTACATCCATCAGATCATCATAATCGAAAAGGTTGCAGATATGTTTATACTTTTCATAACCCTGGTTGATCAGTTCAATGGATTCAATAAATTCAATAAGTCCGGTAAATTCGTTCTCAATAACTTCTCTGATAGATATATTTCTATTTCTTGCTGACGAAATAATGGATTGTATCCTGTTTTTCTTTGGAAAGGCCTGCTCTTTTTTTACAAACTTTAGCTCCGACCTGATTAAGTCAATGGTATCTGCTGAATCCTCTGTGTCAATGATGGTAAAGTTGGTTGGGATATTCAACAGGATTCCATACTTCCTTAATACATAATTTGAGAAGGAATGAAATGTTCCGCCGAAAATTTTTTGTGCGCTGCTGTCTTTTAAAAGTTGTTGCACTCTGCCCAGCATTTCGCTCGAAGCTTTCCGTGTAAAAGTCAGTAACAAAATATCCTGCGGCAATACGCCATTTTCAAGCATAAATGCTACTCTGTGAACTATTACTCTTGTTTTTCCGCTGCCTGCCCCAGCTATAACCAGTATAGGCCCATACAATGATGTTACTGCCTCTAACTGTGCCCTATTCAGTTCGGTAGCATAATCAATTTTATATGTGCTGCCTAATTTCACATCAGTTTCACTCGTAGGTCTACTTTCGATAGCTTGAATTATCCCTTTCAGTTCCTCAATCTTAGCTTGTGTCCCTGCGTTGATTTCTGCATCAGGGTAGTCCTCAATTTTAATAGCCGTAAGGTCGGTTATTGGTTTTACATACGTATCCTGGTAGCTTGTTTTCACAAGGCTGGCAATATCACCGATTATTTCCAGGAACACTTCTGAGGAATTACCTTCCGCAACAGCCTCGGTATTTTCACTTTTCAGTTCTGCAGGCATCCTGCTAAACTTCACTTTTTTCCCGAATTTCTCGAAAAGCCTCTGCGTTAGTGACATAACATGGATATTTTTATCAATATTACGAAATCATTGCTGATAAAAGTTAATCAATTAAATTTTTATAATTCCGTGAACAATTCAGCCTGTCCTTCTCCCATGAAACGTATATATTTCTCAACAAATCCATCATCTCTTTTTCTAAAAATTCGTGTACTATTCATTCCTGTAGAAGCAAGCCAAATAGCCCTAAGCAAATATTCCTTTTCCTTCATAATAGGATATTTCCTCGAACTTTCTAAAATTGTATTAAACTCTTCGATAGCTTCTTGTTTAAACCTATTATCAAATAATTCCCATAAATAATCACCCATTTTCTTAGCAGAATCTTCATCTAGATAAGAACCAATATAAAATCCCCCATAGTCCTGGTCTTCATAAAATACATGAAAACGAAATAAATTTATCATTAAAAAAATGTTTTTGTAATCCATAAACCTCCAGTAACAAAAGCGCCAAAACCTCCAATCATAACTAAAATCACACCCAAAATTTCTCCAATAGATCCTGTTTCCCCAATACCAAATCCTGTTAACAGTATTAAAAGAAAAATAAAACAAAGAGAACCCGCACCT
>CAIRMR010000211.1 GCA_903879715.1 uncultured Bacteroidales bacterium | reverse complement strand
CCGCACGTACGGTTTGACGAGGGGGCAGGGAAGGTGCTTTTATCCTTCCCGCTCTACTCTACTGTGATCTGTGGCATATACCTGTTATTCATTATTTTAGCTAAACTGATTAGTTACATATTCTGAAATAATGTACCAGGGATAGGCTTTATTTTTTTAAAGAAGTGTACCCCATGTCCTATGAAAATCTCCCGTTTTGGCTTCGCTATGTTAGCTATGAACTGGGAGAGCCGTTTAACACGCTTTTTGAATTCGATGGATTTTGTATTTATTACGTCTGAAGTGCAGTTTGAATAAACAGAAAAGAGACTACATGTTTTGCATCAAGACCTTATACAAATCGCAATTGCTAGCTACTCCTGAATGCCGCCAGACCAGTTTGCCGTTTTTTGAGACGATAAGGGTAGGAACACTCTGGATCTGGTACTTGCCGGACAAGTTGTTATTTTGATCCACATCAATCTTTATTATTTCCACCCGTTCGCCAAGTTCAGACACGAGCTCTTTTAAAATGGGCGACTGAACCTTGCAAGGTCCGCACCACAAGGCGTGGAAATCTACAATAACGGGTTTAGTATCGTTGATAATTGTTTCGAAATTGCCTTTCATTTTCGGGTTTTTTTTTAGGGTTGGAAGTCTCTGAATAGGTATCCAACACAATTTTCAAAATCTGTTTTTGTAGGCAAGTATTTTGGGAATTACCTGTTGTTTTAAAGTTAAAATCTAAATCAGTAGTAGTTCCATTGCTTGCGTCTTCGGTCTTGCGTCTTCAGACTTTATAGGTTAAGCTGCCATTCGGGCATGTTGCTACACATTTCAGGCATTTGGAACAGGTAAAGCTATCGCCAGGCCTGTCCAGTTTAGGTTTGTATAAACTATATTTTGTAGGCTCCATGGCAACAATATAGCATTCCTTGTCGCAGATGCCACAATTTTTGCAGCTTTCATTGTTGACCTTAATCCGGAAAAATGAATACTTGTTTAGCCATCCCGAAATCCATGCAATGGGGCATCCAACTTTATGGTATTGATACATTCCTTTGATTTTCCCATCAGGGCTCATACCCATCAGGAATTCCATCATTAATCCTAAAGGACAAACCCAACGACAGAATACTTTTCCAAAAACAACGCCTAATATAACACCAGCCAGCAATACATACCAAAGAGAGATATGGTACACCGAGATGCCATAATACAGCCCGGCAGCCATCAAGGCGAGGATGAGAATCCGTTTATCAACAAGTAATTTCAACATATTTCTAATTTATGTTTTGTTCAATGGTAGGAGTAAACTATATGAATTCCCAATTTATTACATCCCCGGTAAACGTGGAAATTTTCCGATTTTAGTCAGGCGGGCATAAACTCCCCAACCTTTTTTCATCCAGTGCCCAAAAATAGGCATGGGAATCATAATTGCTTTTGTACCATTACGGAAAACGAAAGCTGCGCCGTCGCCTGTATCCATTACACATAAAATATTCAGGTGCTCCTGGTATCCTTTTCGTTTGCTGCTTCCTTTTTCAATCTCTGCAATATTATAAGCTGCGTTCCGACCCATGAGTTCGGCAATATGTCCTTGTTTAGCAATCCAGTCCGGACCTTCGAGAGCCGCAATGTCACCGATTGCAAAAACATTTGAGAATCCTTGCGTCTGGCCGTAATTGTCGATTTTTATGAACCCGGCTTCGGAAAGTGGGAGATCAGAATTTTGCAGGAGTGCCGGGCCTGTGCCGGCAGCAATAAACATGGTAAAATCGGAATCCAGTTTTGAATCATCTTCGAATATCACTCCATCACTCACGAACTCTTTAATCTTTTTACCAAATCTTTTTCCGATTTTATAGCTGGCTAACATTTTATCCATCATGGCTAAAGCTCCTTTTCCCATGCGGGCTCCAGGTTCATCCATAGGAGCGAAAAACGTCAGTTCAAAATTCTCCCTGAGTTTTTTTGTCTTTAAATAGTTGTGGATATTAAATGCCAGTTCAAACGCCGGCCCGCCGCGAACTGCCGATTTATCTTTTGGATTACCGCCAAAACCGATAGCAATTTTCCCGCTGCCATTCTCAATAAGTTCATCTATTTTATTCCGGATTTCAAGAGCCATTTCCGGCTTTGCACAGATAGATAAAGTATGATTAATCCCTTTATGCTGCATCTTTTCGGCACCAAAAGCCACAACCAGGTAATCATAGGGTAAGGTTTGGTTTTCGCAAACCACTTTATTCTCAGCAGCATGAATTTCAGTTACTCTGTCAACTATAAGATTAAAAGGATATTTCTTCTGGATTTTTGATAAAGGAACTTTAACTTCATTAAATTCCTTGATGTGAACCGGCACCCAAATAGAAATAGGGTATAAATATAAATAGTCACGGTCCGAAACAAGGGTAATATCAAAACTACCTTTCTTTTGTAATTCAATAGCCGTTTGAATGCCGGCAAATCCACCACCTAAAATGAGTACTTTCTTCATCTGTTTATCTTATCTTTAACTTTCATCAGATTATAAAAACCGCTTTAAATACTTGCTTAACAAGTATCTGAAAAATATTATACATCTTTTAATTCCAGCAGCCAGGCTGTTATTTGCGATAATCTGGGCACACTTCCGCTGTGTTTCAGTTCGCCATTGATAATTAATGAGGGTGTCATTAATATTCCCAATTCTTTAGCATTATTTTCATAAATCCTCAAATGTTCATCCAGTTCGTACGACCAGTTTGTAAAGAAATAATCCTCATATTCAGTATTAAACTCGGAATCGAAGTTTGGAATTATCTTTCGGGAATTATCAATTTCAACATTCATCCGTTTAGCAACAGAACTTGATGTACCGGGCACCAAACCCAATTGTCCGGCAAATTCTCCTGCTTCCGGATCAGTATATACGGCATGATGTACTATTGCATTTATTTCTAATTCCTTAACTTTATCGGTAAGGATTTTTGTCAACAATTTGCATCTCGGACAAGGAGGTTCTGTACCGATTATTATAATACTGTTCATTATATTGAATTTGGGGATTCCTGCAAATGAGACTTTTTTATACAGAAAGATATAACAGACATCAGGAATACAGGCATTTATAAAAATCAGCGTTCAATCTAATCAGGAAAATCCGGATTTCACTACGCACAAAACTATTACATCAATATCCAGACCAGGGATTTAGGGTTCAGGAAATTAACTTTTTGACTTAGACAGGCTGAAAATATATCAGCCTGTTTAAGTTACTAAAGGAAGCAGAAATATTGAAAGGCCCGTTACTAGAAAGGTCCAACAACAGATTTTACGATCTCGAAAGATTCGTCGGAAGCGCCATGTATTGCTTCGGCAATTACAGGCGATAGTCCGGCTGTCATTCCTGCCATATTTAATAGAGCGACGTAGGTTTTACCATCTTCTTTTTCGTAAACCGAAATACGGCAAGGCATCAGGATTGAACTGATCCTTTCATCGTTTTTTTCGAGCATTTTACCCGAATAATCGGATTTGCAAATTTCGACTACCTGAACCGGGCGTACTTCTTTCCCGGATTTTGCCAACGACTGTTGCAGGTTGTGAACTGCAGGATTCTGCCATTCTCTTTTTGCGGCGGCTTCAATTAGTTTTTCAACTGTGGCTGCCACGTCGAAAGGGCTCACCTGCTCAATGATTAATTGGTTTGCGTTCATGGTCTGATATTTTTCCTGTTTAATTAAATTCTTTTGCAATTGCAATAGCAGCAATGGTTCCATCGGCCACTGCCGTAGTAATCTGCCTGTATTTTTTACTGATAACGTCGCCAACGGCATATACTCCGGGCATACTGGTACGCATATCCTCGTCTGTTTTAATGTAACCCCATTTATCGAGTTCCAGTTTATCCCTGAATAAATCGATATTTGGTTTCATGCCGATAAAAACGAATACTCCGTCGCTAACCAGTTTTGTTACAGTGTTAGTTTTCAGATCTTCTACTTCGGTAATCATTTTGTCGCCTTCACGGGAGAATGATCGTGGCTCATGCTCAAAAAGTACGCTGATTTTAGGATTGGCGAACAATTTCTCCTGTGCCTGTTTGTTGGCTGTAAAAGTATCAAACTGGTGAACCATTGTAATCTTGCTGGCAAACTTGCTGATAAAATCTGCTTCTTCTACGGCTGAGTTTCCTCCGCCGATAACTACAACTTCCTTGTCGCCGTAATATTTGGCATCGCAGGTCGCGCAATAGGAAATTCCTTTACCCTTCAGTTCACGCTCACCTTTTACGCCCATCAGGTTAGGTGATGTGCCGGTTGCAATGATAATTTTCTTAGCCTTGATAGTTTCAAATTCATCGACAACCACTTCTTTCTTTTCCAGGTCAATTTTTGAAACATCAACGGCTACTTTATAAATTGTGCCGCAGAGTTTGGTTTGCTCCGACATATTATGCGACAACAAATAACCCGGCTGAGGATCAATAAACCCGGGATAGTTGGATACTTCGTGCGTTGTGGAAACATGACCTCCTGGCAGCGCTATATCAATAAGCACGGTATTAACTTTCGACTGGCAGAGGTACAAGCCTGCTGTAAGTCCACCGGGACCGGCACCAAGAATGAGAACATCAAACTCAGAAACGGTAGGTTTGATGTCTTTCTTAATCTCTTTTACCCGCTCCGGCGATAACATGCTATCCAATCGATTTATAATATCGCTACGCTTGATGCCACCGGTAAGCGTTTCTGCAACCTGAACGCCTTTATCGAAGAAGAGTAGGGTAGGAGATGATTTAACACCTAACTGTTCCGCTAATGGCTTATTTTGTTGGCGGAACATTTTAACGAACTTGATATCGTTGCCATAGAGCTTTGCCAAACCTTCAAATTTGGGAGCAACAGCTTCGCATGGCGGGCATTCGGTTGAATAGAAATCGAGGACAACTTTGCCACCGGCAAGAATTTCGGTTTCGAATTCGGATGAAGTAATTTCTTTCATTATTGTTTTTTTTGATCGTTGTTTAGTGATGATTCAGGAATCAAGTATACAGAGTTTTTTAACCACGGAGACACGGATTACATGGAGACACACGGAACTTTTCCCTTAGTGATCCTGAGTGCTCTCAATGCCTCGGTGGTTTGCATTGTCTTTTATCACGGATACACGGATTACATGGATAAACACAGATCATAATTTCCTCCGTGATCCTCTGTGCTCTCTGTGTCTCTGTGGTTATATTTTCTTTTGAGTTCATTGATTCATAAAGCTGTTAATTTTTTTCGAAGAAAGCAGAGAATCCAAGTTCAAGCAATTCTTTCACCGGGCGGCAATCGGTTGAGCACACAGTACCGGTTCTGTTTTTAGCCACTGAGCCGCAACCTCCGCCACATGCAAGTTGCATACTGCAGGTGCTGCATTCTGGGATAGAAGTAACATCACGGTTTTCCCATGCATTGATCAATTCTTCTTTGCGCGAAACCTCCGGATAGAAAGTTCCCAGCGATTCATCTTCCTTGCCTACTGTGGCTGTACACGAAAATATGTGCCCGGTGTAATCAAATGCCCATTCCGTTTTACAGGCAGGGCAAGCATCATACAGTGGATCAGGAAGTTCACCGTTTTCGGACAGGAATTTTGAAATGGAATACGCGGGCTTATAAAATTCGAGAATGTACGGATGTTGCTTTACCTGTTCATAAATGGTTTCGTACAGTGAAATGCGGCTGAACAATTTCTCCGAAGTAGCCTGGCAATGGTGCAACTCGTAGTTCCGACCAAGCTGTGTTTTAAAGAATTCACTTTTAGTCCAGCCTCTTTCGATTGCAAACTGGGCCATTTCGGGTAAACCTGTTATGTTCTCTTTGTCAACAACCATACGGAGGTTAACGGGCAATTCGTTACTCAGGCAAGCATCTATTCCTTCCACAATCTTGTCAAAAGTAGCACCTCCACCCTTAAGAAACCGGCGCTTATCGTGCACGCTTCCTATTCCATCCAGGGTAACCTGAATTTCGCGGATGCTGGCAGTTTTCAGTATTTCAACATAATCAACCAATGAATAACCGTTGGTTACGAAGCACACTTCCAGGCTGGAATCATTTGCCAGTTTCAGAAGATAAGCTATCATTTCCTTTTGCTTCGGCGAATTAAGCAAAGGCTCGCCGCCAAAAACAGTAAGATACTTTTTGCGACCGGCAAATTCAGTTTTAACATAGTTAAAAAAAGCGTCTATTACTTCATTAGTAAGTCCTTGTTTGGCAGTTGTGTATTCGTCCTGGTAGCAATACGTGCAGGCAAAATTGCAACTGTAATTGGGAACAAAAAACAGCTGTATCTCATCCTCATCCCGTGTATCAATAAAATCAAGGTATTTTGTGCGATACAGTCGTTCTTCCTCCTTTGGGTCAACAAGATATCCCTGAACGGTTAAATTTTCGTGGAACTCAGCAGGAATAGTCTTCCCATTCAGAAAATCCTGAACCATACTGCCTTCGGCGGGGTTTAAAATATCCGCACTGCCGTTGAGCAGGTTAACAATAAAATAGTTATCCGACTCTTTGATCTTTGAGAAAATATTGTGTTTGGAATAAATCATTAAATACCAGGCTTATTGTAGGTTACTGTCAAAATGATTGTGCTGTTTTACACAACCCAATTTTTCTTGTTTTAAACAAAATCTATTAATCGTGACAACCAACAACGGTTTTTGATGTTTTGGCGCAGCATTGCGCTACTTTTTTTGTATTAACTTTTTGAACTTCAACTTTTTTCTTGATAAGACTTTTCATGATTTTTGATTTTAAGTATGTATAAATGATTTTAATTACTCAGTATTAAATTCTATATTTCTGATTATCAGTATTCAGTGATATTTATTCAGAATACTGGCACATTATGCAGCTTTATTTCCGGCTATGGTAAAACTACAGACTTCGGCATTTCCTTTTGCGTAAGGCGCTGATTCTTCGAGGATTTCAACAGAAGCGAAACCTGCTTTTTCGAGGTGCTGCATATATTCGGGACGTGTAACGGACCCAGCCCAGCACTCGGCAACAGCAGCCGGATCGTTGCGGTATTCATCAGCAATAGGAGCCGTGGAATAGATATCGCTTATCACAAAGCGGCCACCTTTTTTCAGGATACGGAAAATTTCGTCCCATACTGCCTGTTTATCAGATGCATGGTTAAGTGTGCAATTTGAAATCACAAGGTCAGCCACTTTATCAGGAAGCTCCAGTTTTTCGAGTTCGCTGCGGACAAAACTAACGTTTTTAACTTCAAACTTTTCGGCATTACGGCGTGCTTTTTCTAGCATTCCATCCGAAATATCAATACCATATACGAAACCGGTTTCACCAACTGATTCGGCCATACGTAAAACATCCGTTCCACGACCACTTCCCAAATCAACACATACTTCGCCTGTAGTTGGCTCCGCATAATTTATTGCTCCTCCGCACGAAAGGCAGCAATCTGATTCTGCCAGTTCGCTATATCTGTTATTTATTTCTTTGATTTCCATAGAATTGTGATTATTGTAAAGGTATGCAAAAAATCAGCATGTTTCACAAGGACGGTTAACAACAAAAAATCCCATTGCGGCTCCAAAAAGCGCACTCGAAAATGGATTACTTGTAATACCGCACGAACCAGATGCACAGCCTACAAAGTGGTAATACAAAAAACCTCCGATTCCTCCGATTATTATTCCGGCTACAGGTTTCCAGAAATAGGCTGAACGTATCAATTCATTAAAATTCTTAGGCCGGGTATCATTCTCGCAGGTTTCTTTCATTTTATAATTCTTTAGTTTTTGGCTTTTAATGCTTTAAATAGGTGCTTAATAAAGGAGAATTAAACAACTTTACTGATTTCCTTCAGAAGAAAATCTTTGGTTTTAACACCAACAAAACGATTCACTTCTTTCCCGTTTTTAAATAAAATCAAAGTAGGAATACTCCTCACTCCGTATTTGGCTGAAGATTCACGGTTCGAATCAACATCCAGTTTGCCTATTTGGGCTGTATTTCCCAGTGCATCAGCAGTTTCGTTTAAAACCGGAGCCATCATTTTGCAAGGCATACACCATGCAGCCCAGAAATCCACCAGTGTGATTCCGTTTTTTATCTGTGCCTGAAAATTAGCATCACTGAGTTGCTGAATGGCTGAATGAGTTTCTTCTTCAGGAGTATTTTTTATCTTCTTATAGGTGAAGTACATGTAAGTGATAAATCCGGTAAAAAGCAGGAAAGTAAATATTACGGTTATTGTCATTATAAGATGTGTTGAAGTTTTTTAATCTGATGAAGTTCGTGTATATATTTTGAGGCTGCAAGTGCAGCTATGGTTCCATCGGCAACTGCCGTTGTTACCTGCCTGTATTTTTTAACTATCGAATCGCCTGCCGCAAATACACCTTTTACGCTGGTTTGCATATCGGTATCAACAACGATTTCTTTCCATTGGTTAAGCTCCAGTTTGCCTGCCAGAAACTCAGTATTGGGCACATAACCGATAAAGATAAAAACACCGTCGATAGGTTGATTTTGTTTCAGACCACTTTTTAAATCTGTGATCTCAATTCCTTCGAGTTTTTCATTGCCATGAAAAGCGGTTATTTTTGATTCCATCATGAAACTGATTTTCGGATGGTTTCGGGCTTCCTCAATAGCAAATTCAAATGCCTGGAAATGATCGAACTGATGAACAATGGTAACTTTACTGGCATATTTGGTAAGCGAAACGGCTTCTTCGAGCGCTGAATTTCCACCACCAACAACCATAATTTCCTTATCGGTAAAAAAATCGCCGTCGCAGGTTGCGCAATACGAAATGCCTTTGCCTTTCAGCTCGTTTTCACCTTCAACCCCAAGTGTACGCGAACGACCGCCGGGAGTAAGAATAACTGCATCGGCTGTAAAAACGGTTCCGTCTGAAAGAATAACTTCTTTAATCTCTCCATCTGTGTTCAGCGATTCAAGAGTGATATTACTTTTAATATCACAGCCAAATTTTTTCGCCTGGTTGCGCATGATCATCGAAAGCTGGTATCCGCTAATACTTTCAACGCCGGGATAATTGGCTATTTCGTGCGTTAAAACCATCTGGCCACCAACGGTGCCTTCGTTTAAAACCAGTGTTTTCACCCTGGCGCGCGAGAGGTAGATGCCAGCCGTAAGTCCGGCTGGCCCTGCGCCTATCACAATTGCGTCAAAATGCTTATTGGAATCCATACTGCTTATTTGGCTGTTTTAAATTCGGAATCGAGAATGGTACGAACCTGGGTCATGGATTGGATGCTGGAAGTTGCTTTTACTAGTTTCCCGTTTTTATAATACATGGTAAAAGGTATGCCCATGAAACTTTTTACTTCCGGAACACTGCGTATCACGTGTGACTCAGGACTGTCAAATTCCATATCTGCAAATTTTACGTTGGAGTATTCACCCTCGAGTTCTTCCATGATTCCGTAAACAGGGATACACATAGGGCCCATACGGCCGCAGCATATCATTACGTTTTCGTTTTCGCTGATAAATTTTTGATGAGCATCAGCAGACTCAATGTGTTTTAGATTTGTGTAAAGCATTTTGTTAAGGATTTAGGGGTTGGGGATACGGGTTTAGAATTAGTTGCGATTGATGAGGTACGAGGTACGATTGGGGAAGATGGTTAATGGAAAATTGTAAATCGTCATTCGTAAATCGTCATTCGACATTCGAAAATTATCACAGGATTACGATTTCATAGGTAAGCTCCATCGCTTTTCTGTAAGCTGTTGAAACGCCACAATACTGATCCTGCGAAAGTTTTACGGCTTTCTGAAGTTTCTCAATTTCAAGATTTTCACCTTTAAACTCATAAATAATGTGCATGGCGGTGTAGTGTTTAGGGTGTTCTTCTGTCATTTCGGCTTCAACCCTAACATTAAAATAGGTAGGCTCAACGCGCATTTTTTTGAGGATGGAAATAACATCCATTCCGGTACAACCTGCCAGCGAGGCAAGCATTAGTTCTTTTGGGCGGGCACCTTCATCGCTTCCGCCTACAACAGGCAATGCATCCATTATTATGTGATGGCCGCTTACGACAGCATCAAATTTCATATTTCCCTGCCAGGCTGTATCTACTGTATGTTTCATTTTAAATGTTCTTTTTGATTACGCTGCAAAATTAGGCTGACTTTTATTATAAAAATGAATTCAAAGTTATACCTCAACAAGTAGTTCCTTGAGATTGCACAACTTTTCACTTAATGTAGTTCCTGTTTCTGTAAGGATGAAATAGAATTTTCAGGCACTGTAAGCAGAACAATATGCACTTAAATATTACAATTATCCATGCAGTCAGTACAGCAAAGCTCTGTGCTTATTGCTGTTATGTGTACAATAAGAAATGAGGGAGGCATTTAGAAAAGAAGCCTGGCTGCAGCAAGCAGGCAAATACCCCTAGGAACCAGGAAATGCAGCCCCCGCCACCTCTGCCGCAATTTTAATTAGTGCCATCTTGAGCAGCCTTCGCAATACCATGGATCGCGAGCCACTTCAACTTTCTTATCAAAAAAAAATAACAATTATGATTTAAAAATCTAAAAAAAAGACTGCCGGATTTCTCCGGCAGTCGGCTGTGTAGTGGCAAAGGGAAGTAATACGAGCTGTAATTAGTATTATAAATGTGGTAAAATCCGATTTTTCCGCTGTATTGAAGTTAAGTAATGACAGGAATTCAAGCATTCATAGAGTAAAAGTTGGTGTTTGAATAGGTGTGAGAGTGGGTGTGTGAGAAAGTGGAAGAGTATGCTATTCAATTCAACCTGCAATCGTTACATTTATACTTAATAATAACCAAAGAGTGAAAAAGTAATAGGCGAAAATACAAATATTTTACATTATATGAAAAATAAATTTACCTTTATAAATCCCTCTTATCTTATGTGATTCATTTTGAATAATTTAAAATGTAATTATTTTTTATGGTCTCCAGATTATTTTTAGATCCTTCACTCTGCTATCCAATCAATTCGCCGATTCAATTTAATAGAACAAAACATGGCTTTGAAAAACCGTATTTGCCTTATTAAGCTATGTTTTAGATGTTGTTATTATTTCATCGTATATCCTTACTATGAGTAATATAAAGAATTGCTTTCTTATTTATCTTCCAACTTCTGTAACAGAAAATCTCCGATAAATTAACGACGCTGACATAAAAACAATACTCTTAACAGTTCTAAATTTTAACTCCTGATTCAATGCCTGTAATATTATCTTACGTAGAAATTTAAAAAAAACTGACAGTCCTACGAAAGCCAATTTCTGTTAATAATTTGCTGCTCCAACACAGTATCCTACTATTCATTTAGAATATCATTGAAGATTGGCCAAAAGATAAAAACAAGTTTAATGCTTAGTGGCAAATCATTCAATGATTAGTCACATTTAATAAAAGAGTGAGCCAGATTGATAAGAACACACCTTAGTTTAAATTAGGTAAGATTAGATTGAAAAGAAACAAAAAAAGTGCGGTTTTTAAATAAAGAAGGTAAAGTATCCTGCCCAAATAGGCTTTATCTTATCAGGTTACCTGATTTTTATATACATTTGCGCCATACTAATGCAAATGAAATTCTTAGCCATCATATTATCTTTTTACTTACTGTTGCTCACTGCGATCCCATGCATTGATGCCAAGGCAGATAATAAGATGCAAAATACGGAACTCTCTCAAGAAAAACAGGATAACCATCATCATAGCGATTCTGATAATTGTACCCCTTTCTGCACCTGCAATTGCTGCGCTACATCGGTAGTTTTCCAGGCGTATGAGGTTCAGCTCAATTGTTTTCCTTTTTATGAAAAGCAATATTTCCCGGTTTCTTCTGCTTTTATTTCTGATACCTTAGCCTCTATCTGGCAACCTCCCAAAATAGCTTAATACTTATACCTAATGGTATATGCTGATTCCTGCATTAATTAATTATGCAGTGAAATCAGTCATGTGTAGTATTAACTTTTTAAAGTAAGTATGTATGATAGAGCGAATCATCTATTTTTCAATCAAAAATAAATTTATTGTCGGTCTTTTTGTTGTGACTCTCATTGGCTGGGGAACCTATTCCATTACCCGGCTTCCTATTGATGCCATACCTGATATTACCAACAACCAGGTCCAGGTTATTTCACTTGCGCCATCGCTGGCAGTGCAGGAAGTTGAAAGTTTTATAACAGCCCCCATTGAAGTTGCTGTTGCCAATATCCCTGATATTATTGAACTCCGGTCGATCTCACGACTTGGATTATCAGTGGTAACGGTAGTGTTTAAGGATAACGTTGATGTATATTGGGCCAGGCAACAGCTGAGCGAGAGGTTAAAAGAAGCCGAAGAAGTTATTCCTCCCGGACTTGCAAAAATTGAACTTGCCCCTATTTCCACCGGTCTTGGAGAAATTTACCAGTACCGGCTGGCTCTTGAGAAAGGCTATGAGAAAAAATATTCATTGATGGAGTTGCGAACCATACAAGACTGGGTTATTCGTCGCGAGATGCTTGGCACACAAGGCGTAGCGGATATCAATTCTTATGGTGGATTCGTTAAGCAGTACGAAATTGCTGTCAATCCCGAAAGGCTCCGAGGAATGAACCTCACCCTTACTGATATTTTCCAGGCACTCGAAAAAAACAACGAGAACACCGGCAGCGCTTATATCGATAAGAAACCGACATCGTATTTTATCAGAGGCATTGGACTGGTTAAAACTTTGGGCGATATTGAAAAAATACTGGTGAAAACCAATTCGTCAGGCATTCCTGTTTTGATACGCGATGTGGCAACCGTTCAGTATGGAAATGCTATTCGTTATGGTGCGCTTGTGGTAGATACATCTGAAGCGGTTGGAGGTGTCGTTATGATGCTGAAAGGTGCCAACGCACACGAAGTTATTGACAATGTAAAAACAAGGATCGAATCCATTCAAAAATCGCTGCCTGCTGGAATTACTATAGAACCCTACCTGAATCGTTCCGAATTGGTTAGTCGTGCAATTGGCACTGTTTCACGAAACCTGGTGGAAGGAGCCCTGATTGTATTATTCATACTGGTTATATTACTCGGAAATGTTCGGGCCGGATTAATTGTAGCTTCTGTAATTCCACTGTCAATGCTTTTTGCCATTTCGCTGATGAATTTATTTGGCGTTTCCGGTAACCTGATGAGCCTTGGAGCAATTGACTTCGGGCTAATAGTGGATGGTGCAGTAATTATTGTTGAAAGCGTTGTGCACAGGATAACCCTGAGCAAACACCATCATCCGGGAGTCCACAGGCTTTCACAGCAACAAATGGATGAGAGTGTGTTTGATTCAGCCAAACGTATGATGAGTTCAGCTACTTTCGGTCAAATAATAATCCTTATCGTTTATATTCCAATCATGGCGCTGGTTGGCATCGAAGGTAAGATGTTTCAACCTATGGCGCAGGTAGTTGCTTTCGCGCTGATTGGAGCTGCTATTTTATCGCTAACCTATGTTCCGCTGGCATCAGCAATGTTCCTGAGTAAAAGCACTGTCCACAGGCGCAATTTTTCGGATAAGCTGATGGACTGGTTTCACAAAGGGTTTAACCCGGTAATCAATTTCGCGCTTGGACATAAATTGCTGGTTTCTGTTTCAGCTATATTATTATTCCTGTGTAGCCTGTTTATTTTTAACAACCTGGGCGGTGAGTTTATTCCCCAGCTGGAAGAAGGCGATCTTGCCGCCGGAGTTATAACACTGCAAGGCAGTTCGTTGAGTAATACGGTTGAGACTGTTGAAAAAGCAAATAAAATCCTGCTTGAAAATTTTCCTGAAATTAAGCATACAGTATGCAAAATCGGGGCAGGCGAAATCCCTACCGATCCAACACCTATGGAGACAGGCGATTATATTATCACACTGAAAGATAAAAGTGAATGGACATCAGCCAAAACCCGTGAAGAACTGGTCGCGAAAATGGAGGAAAAACTTGTTGTTCTGGCTGGTGTGAAATTTGAGTTCCAGCAGCCTATTCAAATGCGTTTCAACGAACTTCTATCCGGATCAAGACAGGATATCGCATTAAAAATTTTTGGCGATGACCTGAACACTTTATCTGATATAGCTTCGGATGCAGAAAAGATTATCCAGGGAATTGATGGAGTCGAGGACCTGAATGTCGAAAAAGTGACAGGGCTGGCGCAGGTACAGGTGGAGTTTAACCGTGACCGGCTGGCTCAGTATGGCATTTCGGTAGATGACGCAAACCAGGTACTTCGCGCAGCTTTTGCAGGAAGCGAAGCCGGCGTTGTGTTCGACGACGAAAAGCGATTCGGGCTTGTAGTCCGCCTTGATAAAGATTACAGGAAAAGTCTTGATGACGTTAAAAACCTCTCGGTAGCTTTACCAAATGGTTCGCAGATCACTTTTGAACAAATTGCTGATATCGCAATTAAATCAGGCCCGGCGCAGGTTTCGAGAGAGAATACCAAACGACGTATTACAGTCGGTTTTAATGTACGGAATCGTGATATTGAAAGTGTGATTGAAGAAGTTACTTCCAAAATTGACAAGCAGGTTAATCTTCCAACGGGTTACTACTTGTCCTATGGCGGACAATTTCAAAATCTGCGGGCCGCAAAAAACAGGCTGGCCATTGCAGTACCCGTAGCACTGTTGCTGATTTTCGTTTTGCTTTACTTTACTTTCCATTCAGTAAAACAGTCGCTGCTTATTTACTCTGCAGTACCCTTAGCAGCCATTGGCGGAGTATTTGCGCTCTGGATGCGCGGTATGAATTTTTCAATTTCGGCTGGAGTTGGCTTTATTGCTTTGTTTGGTGTGGCTGTGCTAAACGGAATTGTACTTATTGCCGAATTTAACCGTCTTGAGAAAGAGGGGATTACTGATATCACCGAAAGGGTGCGAAAAGGTCTTCATACACGGTTACGCCCTGTAATAATGACCGCAGCAGTAGCTTCAATGGGTTTTCTCCCAATGGCATTATCCAATTCCGCGGGTGCTGAGGTTCAAAAACCTTTAGCAACTGTTGTAATCGGAGGACTTATTACGGCAACACTTCTCACGCTGATAATTTTACCGGTTTTTTACATCCTCTTTTCGTCCCGAAAATTCAGGTTATCATTCAAAAAGAAACCGGCAAACCAGATTTCAATTCTGTTGATCGTTTTCCTGGGCACATCATTTCTGAATACTTCCTACGCTCAGAAACTCAAAACAATTAAGTTGAACCAGGCAATTCAATTAGCTCTGGACAGCAATCTTTCAATCCGCTCATCGGGGTATACGCTTGAAGCTCAGAAAGCTTTAAAAGGTTCATCCTGGGATATTCCTAAAACCGGGTTAGACGCTCAATTTGGCAGGTTCAACTCTTACAACAAAGATAACAGCTTCACCATATCACAATCTATGGCGTTTCCGACTGTATACAGCAAGCAGGGGAAACTGGCAGCAGCCGGAATAAAAAGCAGCGAATGGGAATTGAAGGTTACACAACTCGAAATTGCTACCCAGGTTAAACAGGTATACTGGCAGCTGGCATACATGGTAGAGAAAGAGAAGCTATTGACATACCAGGATAGTTTGTTTTCGGGATTTCTGCGTGCTGCTGAATTGCGGGCAAAATCGGGTGAAACAAACCGCCTTGAAATGATAACTGCCCGTTCACAAAGCATGGAGATAAAGAATCAACTACAGCAAGTTTCGACAGACATCGGAATAACTTCCCGTAAACTTCAGAATATTCTGAACTCTTATGAACCATTTCTTCCTGCCGATGTACTTACAAAGCACCAACTTATATTGCTGTTGCCCGATTCTATCGCCGTAACCCGAAACCCTTTCCTTGGCTTTGTAAAACAACAGGTTGAAGTTGCGGGAGCAGAGCAAAAACTGGAACGTAGTCGGGCTTTGCCTGATCTTACAATCGGGTATTTCAGCCAGACCATGCAGGGAACTCAGGAAGTTAATTCAGTTCCAAAGACCTTTGGCACTGGCGATCGCTTTGCAGGAATACAGGCAGGCATTACGCTACCCTTGTGGTACAAACCCTATACCGCGAAAGCTAAAGCTGCCGGAATAAAGCAGGAGGCTGCCCGAACGAATGCCGAAAGTTATTCAAAAACTCTGTCTTCAGAGTATACTTCCATGCTTGATGTGTATACCAAATTCAGCAAGAGTGTTGACTTTTATGAAAAACAGGCGATTCCCGAGGCAGATTATATCATCGAGCAATCGGGACGTAGTTATAAAGCTGGTGCTATGGATTACCTCGACTATATCCTGAGCTTAAACCGGGCGCTCAGTATCAGGCAAAATTACCTTGATGCACTCAGCAGTTACATGCAGACCATTATCAATATAGAATACATTTCAGGAAAAACACTGTAAATCTTACTCATTATGAAAAAATATAATTTCAAATCATTTCTTTTTCTTTTGATCCTTTCACTTTCAATTCTCGCATGTAACAAGAGTAAAAGTACTGTTGCTGAGAAGGAAGCAGAAGTTTTGCCGGAAGATATCGTAGAATTACGCGACGACCAGGTTAAACTTGCCAAGATAGAAACCGGAATCATTGAACTTCGATCGCTGAACGGAACCCTTAAAGTAAGTGGACTTGTAACAGTCGCGCCGCAAAATATGGCAACTGTTTGTATGCCAATGGGTGGATTTGTAAAAAGCATTTCGCTAATACCGGGCAATTCCGTAAGTAAAGGCCAAACTCTGGCAATGCTCGAAAACCAGGACTTTGTTGATATTCAACAAAATTATCTTGAAGCAAAAAATAAACTGGAATACGCTGGAGCAGAATATAAAAGGCATACTGATCTTTATAAAGATGATGTGTATTCGCAGAAAAACCTCCAGCAGGTTACAGCCGACTATAAAAACCTGAAAGCGCAAACCAGGGCGCTTGAACAAAAACTTGCTCTCATCGGAATAAACCCCGCAAATCTTACTGAAGACAACATTTCCCGTTCCGTTGCTGTTACATCTCCAATAACAGGATTCATAAAATCTGTAAATACCAATATCGGAAAATTTGTAGCGCCGACAGATGTTTTGTTTGAGATTGTGAACAGCGATAAGCTTTTACTGGAACTCACCCTGTTCGAGAAAGATGCCGACAAAGTTTCCATCGGGCAGAAAATCAGGTTTTTTATCAATAACGAAACCGAACAGCACGAAGCCATAATTTACCAGACCGGCAGAACTGTGAACGCTGACCGAACATATAAAGTGTATGCAAGAGTGAATGAAATTTGTAAAAACGTAATTCCCGGAATGTATGTAAATGCAATGATTGAAGCCAAAGGCTTGCAGGTTACGGCAATTCCGTCCGAAGCTATTGTTAGTTTTGAAGACAAGGATTACATTTTCGTTTTTGATAAAATCAAAGAAGAAGGAGGTAAACCATTTACCGAATACCGGATGATTGAAGTGCATAAAGGCGTCATGGATGGAGATTTCACAGAAATCAGTCTGCCCGATGGTTTTGATATTAAAACGGCAAAAGTGGTAGTAAAAGGTGCGTACAACTTGCTTTCGGCAAAGAAAAACGCGGGGGAAATGAGCTGTTAACGAAGGCGTTAAATCCAAAATAAATATTAAAATAATTTTTCAATAAATCCGGGTTGTTACCTTCTATTAAGATAATAACCCGGATTTTGCTTTTAATTGTGATTCGAAGATAAATATCCCGAAGTTCAAACCTAATGGTATTCTTGTTGTTATACTATTTTCAATTTATTTTATGTACAATTTATCACAGAAACTCGCCGATATAATTCATCATGACCACCAGCTGCTGCCAATCCTGAACCGGTTTGGAATACGCCTCGGTTTTGGCGACCAGAGCGTAGGCGAAGCGTGTAAAACTCATTCGATCAATGCAGAGTTTTTTATTGAAATACTTAACACATACCACGATCCGGATTATTTTCCCCGCGACCGCTTTCTCGACTTTCCATTGCCATTGATCGTGGATTACCTGAAGAAAACACATCAATACTATTATGCTTTTTACATTCCCGAAATCGAAAAGCAGCTTAATGAATTGATTGCTTCCGCTCCCGGAGAAAATATTCTGTCGTTGCTCACCCGGTTTTACCTGAAATTTAAACAGGAACTTCATGAACATCTGCATTATGAGGACCAGTTCACTTTTCCTTATGTTTTGAATCTGCAAAAACTATATGAACTTGGAGGTCCGATAACTAACCCGGAATTGTTACCCGCAAAAAGCATTATTGAATTTGAGGAAACGCATAGTGATGTTGACAGCAAACTGCTGGATCTGAAAAACATAATAATCAAATACCTGCAGGCTGATTACAACGACAATAAATGCAACATACTGCTCACCACGCTCTATAATTTCGAAGACGATTTGCGCGATCACTCCAGGATTGAGGATAAAATAATGGTTCCTAAGGTTTTACAAATCGAAAAACTGTTATTTCCATCATGAACATCCGGATACTGATCATTCACCAAAGTGCTATTATAGCCGAAGGATTACAGCGTTTGCTGCAAAATTCCTCGCTGCAGCTTCACGATCATTTACGTATGTTCGCCGATCCTGCGGATATTACTATTCATAACGGATCAAATTACATTTTTATAACTACTCCGGCATTATTCCAAAATTTGTACAATTTGCACCTTATCAATTTCGCTGAAGCCAATTACAGGTTTATTGAATGCATTTCCGAAACCGCAATTGAGCGTGACAATTCCTGCTTTGAAGCTATATATCTTAACGACACACAAAATCAGGTTATTGAGAAAGTTCGCAATACGATCAACTCCTTCAACCCCGAAAAAAACAATGCCATCAGTTCACTTACCGAAAGAGAAACTGAAGTACTGAAACTGGTTTCACTTGGCAACGCCAGCAAGGAAATTGCTGATAAACTCAATATCAGCACGCATACAGTAATTACACATCGGAAAAATATTACCGAAAAACTTGGCATTAAATCTATTTCCGGCCTCACAGTTTATGCCATTCTAAATAAGATTATTGATACGGATGAGTTGAGTATTGATGATTTGATTTAGGGGTTTGGTTATTGGTTATTCGTTATAAGTTATTCGTTATAAGTTATTCGTTGTTCGTTATTGGTTCGCTTCGACTCCGCTCAGCGTGACAAAAGAAGTTATTGGTTAATCGTTTATAGTTAATCGTTTATAGTTAATCGATTATAGGAAGTTGTCTGGTTACACTTTGGATAATTAACGATTTTCTATTAACTATTAACTATTTCCCATCTCCTTTCTTATCCCTAATACTTGTGATTCCGCCTCACCGAAGAATCCCAACATCTATGTATTTCAGCGCTCCCGCAGGCTATCTACTTTTGCAGGGTAAACTTTAACGAAATTACAATGTCAAAAATTACTCTCCTTTTTATTGCCCTGTTTGTTGCAACAGTTCTGAATGCTCAAAATGAAAATGCGCCCGCCAATACGGCCGGTAAGATGTTGGACTCGGATAAAAAACTCAGCATCGGCGGCTATGGCCAGCTTGATTATAATCAGCCCCTTGAAAAAGACGTTTATAGAAACGGAATAATGGATGTTCACCGGATGGTTTTACTGTTCGGATATAAATTTAATGACCGCACCAATTTTGTCACCGAAATTGAATTTGAACATGTGAATGAAGCTTATGTGGAACAGGCTTTTCTCAATTACAAAATCAACAAATGGCTTAACTTCCGCGGAGGACTCATGCCTATTCCGATGGGAATTACAAATGAATACCATGAACCAACCACTTTTAACGGCGTTAACCGCACTTTGGTCGACACCAAAATTATCCCTACAACATGGCGCGAACTGGGAGCCGGATTTACCGGATCATTCAACGAAATATCATTAAAATACCAGGCTTACATGGTGAATGGATTTAACGGATATAACGGAACAGCACAGATAAATGGAAACGATGCATTCCGTAAAGCCCGTCAGAAAGGTATCAAATCATACATCAGCTCACCAAATTTAACAGCAAAAGTTGATTATTACGGAATCAGAAGCTTGAATATCGGAGGATCTCTTTATGCCGGAAATACGCAATCAACATTATTTAACGGCATCTCGCGCTCCGACGAGGCTCTTATCTCCAGAGCTGACAGTTCAGTTCTGAAAATGACTATGACAGCTCTTGATGCAAAATACACACATCATGGCTTACAGCTTAAAGGACAGCTTGTTTACGCGGCATTAAACAACACCGAAGCGTACAATACTTTCGCAAAAAATGCCAATACCAATAAAGGCATTGGTAGCGCGATGCTGGGATATTATATCGAATTGGGATACAATGTTTTTCGACAAACTAAAATAGCTGAAAGCGAGCTTATCCCATTTATCCGGTACGAAAAATATAACACCCAGCAAAAAACCGATGGAGTAACCATCAGGAATGATCTCTACAATAATACGCTTATTGTTACCGGTTTGGGCTGGAAAATTAACCGGGGAGCGATAGTAAAAGCAGATGTAGAGTTTTTAAAAAATGCTGCTTCGGATAAATATGCAAAATCGCTTAATGTGGGGATAGGCGTCTGGTTTTAGCATTATGACGATATAACATTAACATCTCCCCGATCTTTTTCTAAATCCTGCAACCATGAAATTTTTTAAAATCATTCTACTATCGTCTTTTGTAATTCTGTTATTTACTGCGTCCATGCCGGTAAAAAACAGCATACCACCGGAATTATCAGCCACAATCGAAAAAAAATGGCCAGGTAGTAACATTGTGTTGGTTTCCAGGCAAGCTGAAGCAGAAAATAACACAATCCTGTATAAAATAGTCCTGAACAATAATTTGATTGGATTTGCTTATACGCGCCGGGTGTTAAGTTGTCGAAACGGTGGTTGCAATGGTCCGCTCTCATCTGCAGAAAGCAGTGTTTCGCATGAATACTTTGATTATTTCGCCCTGCTGAATAGCCAATACAGTATTTTAGAAATTAAAGTGTATAACTATGCTGCAACTCATGGACAGGAAATCTGCAGCAAAGCCTGGCTCAAACAGTTTAGAGGCTTTGATGGCAGTAAACAGCTTCGGTATGGCAAAGATATTGATGCCATCAGCGGGGCGACTATTTCGGGCATTGCAATAACGGAGGATGTTGGAAATGCGGTTATAACTCTCAGGAAGTAGCTTTTGTGAAAAATCCAGAGCAAAAGCAATAAGTGATATTATCTTTGTAAGTCAAATGATATTCTTAATTTTCTATAATCTAAAAACTTAATTTATGAAAGCGAGTAGTTTTGTAATAGCATTTATTCTGATGCTCAGTATTGCAACAGGATTTGCACAGGAAAAGAGCAAAAAAGAATTATAAGAAGAGAAAAAACTTGAAAAGCAAAAGCAAGTTGAGGATATGGTGAACGCTAAAACCTTTGAATTTGTAGCCAGGATGGCAATGCTTACGGGGTACAAATCTATTAACCTTACATCAACCACCAACTTTGTAAAATTTCCACCGGAACTTATTGACAGCTATATGCCTTTTTACGGAAGAGCCTACAGCGGTGTTGGGTACGGAACTGATGACGGATTGAAATTCAGCGTGAAACCCGAAGAATTCACTGTTACAAGAGGAAAGAAAAACTACCAGGTTGATGCTACGGTTAAAGGAGAAAAGGATACCTTTAATCATTCATTATCAGTAGGTTTCGAAGGAAGTGCCTCGCATACCATATCTAGTAACAACACAAGCGTAATTCCGTATTCAGGTAATATATACACACTGGGAAAAAGGATTAAAAACAAGAGACCTTACTATTGGTCTCCTTTTTTTATCTTTGCATCTTTCAAACCGGCATTATAATAATTTTTATGGATTTCGAAGCTACCGAATACACATTGCAATCATTGGTTACAGGCAAACTTTTCAGAGATACCGGCTGGTTGCTTGATGCGCCCGACCAGGAAAAACCAGGTTTGATAAGGGCCATCTACAAGCACAAACAGATGAATCCTAAGGATACATCCTACGGCATATACCGCTTTGCCGACTGGCTTCCTGTAAGCCGTATATTGCATGGGTCATCTGCTCCGGTTACATATAAAAGTACCGGGTTAGCTTCATACCTCGGGCTCAAAAACCTCTATATCACTTTCAGTGGCTACTGGCCCGAAAAAGGAGTGGAAATGTCGACTTGCTCGTTTAAGGAAACTGAAGCATATTCAGTTTGTGGCCGGATGGATGCAACAGAGAAAAAAGTGCTTGTAGTTGCTTCGGCAGGAAATACAGCCAGGGCATTTGCCAAGGTGTGTTCCGATAACAATATTCCTTTACTCCTTTGTGTCCCTGAAGATAACCTTGATGCTTTGTGGTTCGAAAAACCACTCAACTCGTGTGTGAAACTGATTGCCTCACAAACCGGAAGCGATTATTTTGATGCCATTCACCTTTCGAACCTGGCTTGCCAGTGCGCAGGATTTATTGCTGAAGGCGGAGCCAAAAACGTTGCGCGCCGCGATGGTATGGGGACTACTATGCTTTCAGCTACCACTTATATTGGAGAAATCCCGGATTACTATTTTCAGGCTATCGGAAGCGGAACCGGTGCCATTGCGGCCTGGGAGGCCAATATTCGCCTGAATGCTGACGGACGCTTCGGTAATAAATTAATGAAACTAATGGTTTCACAGAACCATCCTTTCGTTCCTATAATGAATGCCTGGAACGCCAATTCACGCGATATGCTTCCTTTTAATGATGAAACTGCCCGCAAAGAAGTTGAAATTATTGATGCCAAGGTGCTTTCGAATCGTAAGCCACCTTACCCTCCTATAGGTGGCCTTTTCGACGCGCTTACTGAATCAAAGGGGGAAGTGCTCTCTTCCACCAATGAAGAAGCTAGTAAGGCAGCTGATCTCTTCCTGGAACTCGAAGGCAATGATATTCACCCGGCTGCTTCAGTTGCTGTCGCCTCGCTGATACAGGCTGTGAATGATGGTAAAATTGAACCGGAAGCTATTGTTATGCTGAATATAACCGGAGGTGGTGAGGAAAGAATCAAGGAAGGAAAAACGCTTCATTATCTTACGCCTGTTGAAGTTTTCGATATTAATCCTTCGTTGAAGGATGTTCAGGTCGCATTGAATAAAATCTTTGGGAAATAAGTGCCTGCACACCTTAAAAGTGTCTGCACACCCGAAGGGTGTCTGACACTTTTACTTTTAAACTTTCATCTAAACCAAATATATGAACAGTGAAGTCATAGGAATTATAGCAGGTGCATTTTCTTGTACCACTTTCCTGCCCCAGGTAATTAAAACCTGGAAATCGAAATCCACAAAAGATGTTTCACTAACCATGTTTCTGATCGCCACGTTAGGAACAACGCTTTGGCTGATTTATGGCATTATGATCGACAGCTTTTCGATTATTGCAACTAATATTGTGGTATTATTTTTTTCTATAACCATGCTGTTCCTGATTTTCAGGAATAGGGAGAAAACAGAACGCGGATAGCGGAGAATTATATTTTCTGATTTTCACGGACTTATTAAGTATCCATTTTATTTTGGCTTTACAGGTTATCAAAACTCAGGATCGCCTTTTCGCCCCTCGCCCTATCGCTCTTCTCCATTTCTTTACGCCTCATCAGCGTTCTACTCCTGCCGCATATTATGAAACACATTAATCACATCATCATCCTCCTCCATTTTCTCAATCAGTTTCTCAACATCAGCCTTCTGTTCCTCATTTAAATCCTTGGTATCGTTAGGGATGCGCTCGAAAGCAAAGGTTTTAATTTCAAATTTATTGTCTTCCAGGTATTTCTGAATAGAACCGAAGTTATGAAAATCGGCATAAAGTACAATTTCACCTTCATCAACGAAAATTTCATCTAATCCAAAATCAATCATTTCGAGTTCAAGTTCTTCAATATCAATACCTTCTTTCATAGCAACTTTGAAAGTACATTTACGGTCGAACAGGAAGTCGCACATTCCGGTTGTACCAAAACTTCCGCCATATTTATTAAAATACATCCTCACATTAGCTACGGTGCGGGTCGGATTATCGGTAGCCGTTTCAACAACAACCGCCACGCCATGAGGAGCATATCCTTCGTAAACCACTTCCTTGTAATCAGAAGAATCCTTTGAAACAGCACGTTTTATTGCACGGTCGATATTATCTTTCGGCATATTTTCGCTTTTCGCTGTCTGAATAAGCAAGCGTAATCTTGAGTTACTGGCAGGATCAGGTCCACCGGATTTAACTGAAATTTCTATATCCTTACCAAGGCGGGTAAAAACCCTGGCCATATTGCCCCACCGCTTCATTTTACGTGCTTTGCGAAATTCAAATGCTCTTCCCATTGTGTCTTTTATAAATTGATTATTGCTTATTATTCGTTATTCGTTATACGTTATTCGTTATTCGTTTGGTTCAAGGGTTCAAGGGTTCAAGAGTTCAAAGGGACTATTTACCATTTACCATTAACTATTTTCTATTAACTATTAACTATTTTCTGTTTATCGAGGCGGCAAAAATACTCCGATTCCGCCAATTATAAAACTTATTATGTAGTTTTCATTTATCCCGAATATTGGAATAAAAAAAGCCCCGCAACTCATAAAGTTAAACGGGGCTTCATATTCAGAGGTTAATTGGTTTTATTTTTCAATACGCATTTTGTAGAAAGAGCGCCATACAAATACAAGAGCAACAAGTAAGAATGCTACACCAACATATGGAGCAATAGGACGGAAAGATTCCGAGATGGCAATTTCCATAGCCAGTAATCCAAATAAGGTTGAGAATTTGATAACAGGGTTCATAGCTACTGAAGATGTATCTTTAAACGGATCTCCTACTGTATCGCCAACGATGGTAGCATCATGAAGCGGAGTACCTTTCATTTTCAGATCAACTTCAACCACTTTCTTTGCATTATCCCAACCTCCGCCGGCGTTGGCCATAAAGATTGCCTGGAACAAGCCGAAAATTGCTATAGAAATCAGGTATGAAACAAAGAAAGATGCAGCTGCAAATCGAATTGCGTTTGTAGCCCCGCCGGTAGCTTCATAACCCGAAATAAATGCAAAAGCCAAAGCAAAAGAGAATATACCAATAAAGATGTTTAACATCCCTTTTTGAGCATACTGAGTACAAATTTTCACCACCTCTTTCGATTTTTCAACATCTGCCTTTTTAGGAGCATTGGGATCTAAATTGATATTCTTTTTAATGAACTCAACCGCACGATAAGCGCCAACAGTAACAGCCTGGGTAGAAGCTCCGGTAAACCAATAGATCACAGAGCCACCACAAAGGAAACCCAGAATTGTCCATGGGTTTAAGATATTTAAAATGGTTTCGGGTTCAACATGCAACACATTCTTGATAACCAATATGAGAGAGAAAATCATGGTGGTTGCACCCACAACAGCAGTACCTATTAATACAGGTTTGGCAGTTGCTTTAAAGGTATTTCCTGCACCATCATTTGCTTCCAGGTAGTGTTTCGACTTTTCGAAATCGGGTTTGAAACCAAATTTTTTTTCAATTTCTGCAGCAATATTTGGTTCATCTTCAATCAGTGAAAGTTCGTAAACCGATTGAGCATTGTCGGTTACAGGACCGTAACTGTCAACAGCAATAGTAACAGGTCCCATTCCCAATAATCCGAAAGCAACCAAACCAAAAGCAAAGATCGATGAGTAAATCATAAAATGTTCGAGACCAAATGTACTTGCGATATAAGCAATAAACATGAGCACCACGAATACCATTCCCATCCAGAATGCGCTGAAGTTACCACCTACAAAACCCGAAAGTATAGTAAGTGAAGCTCCACCCTCTTTTCCTGAGTTTACAATTTCCTGAACATGGGCCGATTTTGGTGAAGTAAATATTTTAGTGAATTCAGGAATAACAGCCCCGCCGATAGTTCCACAACTGATGATAACGGATAAAACAATCCATAAGTTTGAATCCAGTGCGCCTATCATGGTTGATGGTCCAACCATGAAATAACTTGCTATAAAAGTTACCAGGATCGACATGATCGAAGTAATCCAGACAAGATTAGTAAGTGGTCTTTCAAAATCAAGATCATCTGTTTTGCTATATAAAGACTTACTGATAAGATCATTAATATAGAATGATCCGATTGAGGTTATGATCATTAAAATACGCATGGCAAAAATCCAGGTAAGGAAAGCTGCCTGCCATTCAGGATTTGCTATAAAAGTACCATCAGCAACAGTACCTACTGCTAAAACAATAAAAGAGATGAGAGCAACACCTGTTACACCATAAGTTTCAAAACCGTCGGCAGTCGGGCCAACACTGTCGCCTGCATTGTCGCCGGTACAGTCAGCAATAACGCCAGGGTTACGCGGGTCGTCTTCTCCAATTTTGAAAACTACCTTCATCAGGTCGGAACCGATATCTGCGATTTTTGTAAAAATACCACCGGCAATACGCAAAGCAGCAGCGCCAAGTGATTCACCAATTGCGAACCCGATGAAACATGCACCTGCCAAATGACGAGGAATATAAAGCAGGATAATCAACATCATAATCAGCTCAACGCAAACAAGAACCACACCGATGCTCATACCTGAATCGAGTGGTATTTTGAGCAGTTTAAGTGGTTTGCGTTCGAGCGAAGCAAATGCCATACGGCTGTTTGCAAATGTGTTCATCCGGATACCAAACCAGGCAACTCCATAAGAACCCAGAATACCGATAACTGCCCAAAGGAGGATAAGTAGTACACCGCCGATTCCGGCATCCTGTAAAACTCCATAGTAAAAAGCAACACAAGCGGCAATAAATGCAAAAAGTATCATCAGGAATTTTCCCTGCTGAATCAGGTACGTTTTACAGGTTTCGAAGATAACCGCCGAAACATCCAACATACTCTTGTGAGCACGTAAATTCTTAACTTTAAAAAACTGGTACAGTCCAAAGCCTAGTCCGGCAAAGCAAACCAGGAAACCGAGCAGCAGAAGGTTATTCTGGTCAGAGCTGAGCTGAGGAATTTTAAGGTCGGCCTCACTGGCAAACACAGGAATTGCTGCCAAAGCGAAGGCCAGCAGTGCGATAATTCTCTTCATATACATATGGGATAAATTGGTTTCGTATTTGATTTGATATGCACCAAATTTAGGAAACATTATTCTTAAATCAATAAAAAAGTTGATATATATTGAAAAAATCTGGCTATTTCATTTTTTTAATGCATCATTAATTATAACCTCAGCTGTTTTCAGAAAATAATTATTATACCACAGAGACACGGAGAACACAAAGTAACACAGAGGAATGAATCCTCTACGTAAACTATACTTCATTTGTTTTTTAGTGGAGAAATAATAACCTAAACTTTTTTCCAGGCAACTTTTAAAAAAAAAACTCTGTGAACCTCTGTGTTCTCCGTGCCTATGTGGTTATTTTCGGATTTTTTATTTTGTCGCGATAACAAAAAGATCAAAGCAATCTTCCGTAGTAGCTTTCAGGAAGAAATCGGCAAGTGAAACCTTGTTCACAATTTCAGTATTGCCTTCAAGTAATTTGCGACGGTTAAGCCGGTTCATAATATCATAAGGTATCTGCAATAGCTGGCGCGGAAGTGTGTATTGCAGGTTCAAAACATCAAATCTTGTTATTCGTTTTACAGAGGCGTTGTTACGTTCGTGGTATTCCATCACAAGCGGGCTGCCGAATACGCCTTTAACTTCAACTTTGCCAAAACTTTTGCCCACATGTGTAGCCAATTCAGCACCGGTATATTCACGTATATGCCATGGATTGCGTGTAATTGACATCAGGCGGTTAGGCGTAGTGAGAAATAACATACCACCTGGTTTGAGTACCCGGTGTATTTCACTTATAAACGTTTTATCGTCCTGAATATGCTCAATAACCTGGAAAGTAACAGCAAAATCAAATGTATTATCAGCTATTCCAGCCAGGGATGGAAGCAATTGTTTTCTGAATTCCACATTGGCATGGCCCGAAATATTGGTATCAAATTTATCAACAGCCAGGTAACGTTGAGCAAGCGGGGCCAGCATCTGAATACCGTAACCTTCGCCACTGCCTAGTTCGATTATATCTCCCTTCACAAATTCGGAAGCAGCCTTGTAAGCATAAAGGCATCGGTTATAAATTACCTGTTCTGATGGATCGTGCCCGGAGCTGCGTTCGGCTGTTTGCATAAGATAGAAATTATGAAATTGAGGGTGCAAAGGTAATGGAATTGAAACAATGTCTGAATCAGAATTTATTGAATTTTAGGATTCCCAGAATTAGGTTTGGGGTAGTATTTAGGATTGAACAATAATTTATATTGAAGGCTTTGATTGCCAAAATTGATCAATAAGCCTAACGGAAAATCATACGCCACTGTATAATTTTTAGCTTGGGCAATATGCACATCTTCAAGGTTTACAAGAGCTTTCAGTTCAACAATCACCTTCTCTTCAACAACAAAATCAACTCTTCGCGTACCAACTTCTATTTCTTCATAGAATACAGTTTGTTCCTTTTCTCTATGAAAGGCCAAATCCGTTCTGGCTAATTCAATGGCTAGACATCTTTGATAAATAACTTCCTGAAAACCAGGGCCCATTGTATTATGTACCTTCATGGCACAACCAATAATTTTGTAAGTTAGTTCATCTTTTTCCATATTGCTAATTTTCTTACTGCTAATTTAAGGCTTCCAGTCTTTTCTACTATTCTTCTTTGAAATAATTTTGTAAATTTTAATATTCTGTAAATTCTGATTCTGACATTAAATTTTAAAAAAAAAGCAACACTTTGCTGAACGTAAAATGTAAATCGCTATCTTTGCACAACAAACACAAACACACCCAATGACCAATTTCAAACATACTCTTTCCTATAATTGGTGGCGCCGATGGCTAATGCACATCGTAGCGTAATCCCGGGTATGTAAAAAATATAAGATACTCAACTTAAGGGCACATCGTTACGATGTGCCTTTTTCGTTTTCAATCCATCCATATTCTAACCCAATACTTAATTTTTATGCACAGCAACAAACGAAACATTGTTCTCTTACCCGAAGAAATGCCTGATAAATGGTATAATATTGCTGCCGACCTTGGCGGAAAAATGTTGCCTCCATTACATCCCGGAACACTGAAACCAATTGATGGCGCTTCGATGAGCGCAATTTTCCCTGAAGCATTGATACAACAGGAAATGTCGAGCGAACGTTTTATCAGCATTCCCGATAAAGTACGCGAATTATACAGTATGTTCAGGCCTTCGCCATTATACAGGGCAATCAACCTGGAGAAAATGCTCGGAACTCCGGCAAAAATATATTACAAATACGAAGGAGTTAGCCCGGCAGGTTCACACAAAACAAATACAGCCATTCCGCAGGCTTACTATAATAAGATGGAAGGCATAAAGAAAATAACTACTGAAACCGGTGCCGGGCAATGGGGAAGCGCATTGAGTTTTGCATGTAATTACTTTGGAATTGATTTGCAGATTTTTATGGTAAAAGTTAGTTTCGACCAGAAACCATACCGTAAAATGCTGATGAATATGTGGAATGGAAAAGTAGAAGCTTCACCAAGCATATTTACAAAAGCCGGACGTGATATCCTGGCAAAGTTTCCCGACAGTCCTGGCAGCCTTGGTATTGCTATCAGCGAAGCAATGGAATTGGCGGTTGCCGATCCGGGAACAAAATATGCGCTTGGAAGTGTCCTGAACCATGTACTGCTTCACCAGACTATTATTGGCCTCGAAGCTGAAAAGCAATTCGAAAAAGCAGGTGATTATCCTGACGTGGTTATCGGTTGCTTAGGTGGAGGATCGAATTTTGCAGGAATATCTTTCCCTTTTATCAGGCATAACCTGGATGGTAAAACGAAAACAAGATTCGTAGCGGTTGAACCTTCATCTTGTCCCAAACTTACTAAAGGAGTTTTTCGTTATGATTTTGGAGATGTGGCAGGTATGACTCCGCTTTTACCTATGCATACACTTGGCCATGACTTTATTCCACCGGGAATTCATGCAGGAGGGCTGCGTTATCATGGTGCTGCTCCACTGGTAAGCGCGCTGGCGAACGAAGGAATTGTTGAGGCAGTTGCCATTGATCAGCTGGAATGCTTCGAGGCCGGCTTAAAATTTGCCCAGGCCGAAGGAATTCTTCCGGCACCGGAATCCTCACATGCTATTGCATATACCATCAGGGAAGCATTAAAAGCAAAAGCCGAAAACTCACCCAAAACCATTCTCTTCAACCTGAGTGGCCATGGCTATTTCGATATGAATTCCTATCAGCAATATCTTGATAATAAACTTACCAATTTTATTTTCGATGATGCCATGTTGTGCAATATTGAAGGGCAGACTCATCCGATTGAATTGGCGTTTAAATAAATTTTAAAACCCCTTTACTCTTTAATGGTTCTGATCACTTGAAGGGTTCGCAAATTGAATGATAGAATTTTAAAACGCACCTTGTAAATGACAAGGTGCGTTTTTTTTATTTTTAGGGCGGAATGCTGGTGCGGCCTGCTGGTGCGGCTTGCCGGTGCGGCTTGCCGGTGCGGATCTGCGATCCGCACCCATAGAGTATTGGATTTGCAATCCAATATTTGGCAATCCAGTATATCAGAATTTAATCCTGCAAAACCTTATTCACCAAATCCGCAGCTTCCTGCAATGTAGTAGCTGAAAATACAGCTAATCCCGAGTTATTAATAAGTTCCTTTGCTTCTTCGGCATTGGTTCCCTGCAACCTTACGATGATAGGGATAGGAATATTTCCAATGTTTTTATATGCATCAACAATTCCCTGAGCTACGCGGTCGCAGCGTACAATACCGCCGAATATATTCACAAGGATAGCTTTTACAGCCGGATCTTTTAGGATAATCCGGAACGCACGTTCTACCCTTTCGGCATTGGCTGTACCGCCTACATCGAGGAAGTTGGCAGGATCTCCACCGCTTTGTTTAATAATATCCATGGTAGCCATGGCCAGGCCTGCGCCATTTACCATACAACCTACGTTACCGTTGAGTTTTACATAATTGAGATTATACTTTCCTGCTTCCACTTCCGAAGGATCTTCTTCATGGATATCGCGCATGGCGGCATAATCAGGATGACGGTAAAGCGCATTATCATCGAGGCGCATCTTGCAATCGACAGCCAGTATTTTGTTATCGCTGGTTTTGAGAACCGGGTTGATTTCAAGCATGGTACAATCGGCACCCATGTAAGCATCGTAAATGCCTTTCACAAATTTTACCATATTCTTATGTGCTTCGCCGGATAATCCAAGATTAAAAGCTACATTACGGCATTGAAACGGTTGAAGCCCGACTTTACGGTCGATAATTTCAACAAAAATGAGCTCCGGGGTGTGTTCGGCCACATGCTCAATATCCATACCGCCTTCGGTTGAGTACATGATCATGGCTTTTCCTTCCTGGCGATTCAGGAGCATGCTAAGGTAAAACTCTTTGGTTTCTGAAACTCCCGGATAATAAACATCTTCCTGTATTAAAACCTTGCGGACAAGTTTACCTTCCGCACCTGTCTGTGGAGTTATAAGATGCATCCCTAATATGTTGGTGGCTTTTTCGCGGGCATCGTCGAGTGATTTTGCCAATTTAACACCACCGCCTTTACCACGGCCTCCGGCATGTATCTGGGCTTTCACAACACAAAATTGCGATCCGCTTAATTTCTGAATTTCTTTAGCTGCAACAACTGCCTGTTCTAGAGTTTCGGCCATAATGCCCCTGGGCACAGGAACTCCGTAACTGCTTAAAATCTGCTTTGCCTGGTATTCGTGAAGATTCATTGTGATTTGTTTTTATTAAAATGACATTATTTTAGGTTTTGCATACTGGAAAAGAGTTTTATTTTTATTCAATATCAAGTATCAAATAATCATAAAACTTTGAATTTGTTGATTTTATGAACTAAATTCTCTAAACAACAGAAGCTGTATTTCGAATCGGGAATACACGGCTAAAATAAATCTTTTATTACTATAAAGCCATACGTGTCGGTGTATATCTTTCAATTAATGTCAAATCATTTTAAAAACAGATTACTTCTCTCCTCAAAGTTCAGCAGAAATAATGCAGGAATAATAATTAACCTTGCGAAATTAGAAAAAAATAAACACCAGAATGGGCAATAACATCCTCTGATGGTTTATTTATATAAATTGTACCTTTGCGATTACAAACTGAAATATGATATCCGGAAAAAATATTCACAAGTCGTATGGATCGCTCGAAGTATTGAAAGGCATTGACCTGGAAATAACCAAAGGAGAAATTGTATCGATAGTTGGCGCTTCGGGTGCAGGCAAAACCACACTTCTTCAAATTATCGGCACGCTCGACAAACCAACTTCAGGTTCAATTCAATTCGACAAGCAGGATGTTGCATCGTTCAGCGAGAAACGCCTGGCTTCTTTTCGTAATATGAATATCGGGTTTGTTTTCCAGTTTCACCACCTGTTGCCTGAATTTACAGCGCTTGAAAATCTTTGTATTCCTGCTTTTATCGCGGGTGTTTCGCAAAAAGAGGCGAAGCTCCGGGCATTGGAATTACTTGAATTTTTGCACCTCAGCGATAGGGCTGAGCATAAACCTTCCGCGCTTTCGGGTGGAGAACAACAGCGGGTTGCCGTTGCCCGTGCCCTTATGAATCATCCTTCGGTAATATTGGCCGACGAACCTTCAGGCAACCTTGATTCAGCTAATGCGAAAGAACTGCACGCATTGTTTTTCACACTTCGTAAGGAATTTAACCAAACATTTGTGATCGTTACTCATAACCAGGAACTTGCTGAAATGAGTGACCGTAAACTCATGATGCTCGATGGAAGGATAGTGTAATAAATTCACGGGAATACTTCCTGTAACTATTACATCCTCAAACAAATAAAATCTCGTTTTACAATTCTGTCAAGCCAATAATTTCGGGAAACGACCGTTATTAATTTTCAGATATGAAATCAAACCTGTTTAGTCAATGAAGAATAGCATTTCCGGGAATCCTGTTAAAATATACATTCTGCTTGTTTTTATTGGAATCACTTTTTTATCGTCATATCCTAATACCTGCTCCGCGCAGGGCAAGCCTGCTGATGCAAATTATAAAACCCTGATTCAGCAGGCTGACCAGGCTTTAGCTTCAAAAGATTATGAAGGAGCATTACTCCTGTACGAAAAAGCCAGGCAAGCCAAGCCTGAGTATAATTATGCCACTGATAAAATCGGGGAAATTAATAAGTTGCTCGATGCAAGCCCCGACACCAAAGCCCAATTATTCGAAAATACAATTATAAAAGCCGAAAATTTATTTAAGCAAAAGGACTACCCTCAAGCAAAGGCAGAATTCCAGAAAGCTGTTTTGATCGATCCTTCGGCACAATTTCCAAAGGATAGGCTGGAAGAAATAAGTGCCTTGTACAAAGATCCTGCCGATGTGGCTAATTTTAAAGAAGCTGTCGCTAATGGTGATAAATCACTGGCAATTTCAGATTTTGATAAAGCTATCACGTTTTACGAAACGGCACTCGCGTTACAGCCAAATACAAAATTGGTGAAGGACAAAATTGCCTCTTCAAAAAAACAGCAAGCTGATTTAAAAATACGGACAGAGCAGTCGGCAAAAAGCATCGCTTCCGCGGATATCTTATTGCAAGCCGGGAAACGCCCCGAAGCCCGCGCAGAATATCAGAAAGCGTTAGATTTAACACCTGGTAACCAGTATGCCAAACAGAAAATCCAGGAGATTGATAATTACACCAGCAATCAGAAGGCTTTTCAAGATGCCTATGATAAATCCATTGAACTGGCTGATCAGTTCTATATTAACCGCGACTTTGCCAGTGCCCGCATAAAATACCAGGAAGCGCTCAACGCTAAACCGGGAGCACGATACCCGAAAGAAATGCTCGAAAAAACCAAATCGGGTGAATCTCAACTGCAATCGGATCAGCAGAAGTATGACGCGGCTCTGGCAAGTGCCGAAAGCCTTTTAAAATCGATTGATTACCCGGCAGCAATTATTGGTTTTAAATCGGCCTTGGCCATTAAACCGGCTGAAACTTACCCGAAAACCAAAATTGCGGAGGTAGAAAAGCTGATTGCCGACAATGCTTCACGTAATGATGCATTCGATGTGGCCATTAAAAATGGTGATCAGTCGCTAAGTGAGAAAAAATATGATGCCGCATTGGGTTACTTTCGTAATGCACTTACACTGCTGCCAAACGAAAAATATCCTGCTCAGAAAATAGATGAAATCACGGCAATCACCGGAAAGCAAAAAGAAACTGACGAAAATTATAATAAATCCATTGCCGAAGCCGACAATTTGTTTAAGCAGGAAAAATTTGAAGATGCTATTTCAATATATAACAAATCACTTGAATTCAAACCGGGGGAAGCTTATCCTCAGCAAAAAATTACAGAAGCTCAAGCCAAGTTAGCGGCTTCAAAAAACAAGAAAGAAGGTTATGCTGCGGCAATCGCCAACGGAGACCGACTATTTTCCGAATACAAGTACAACGAGGCATTGGAAGCCTATGAACTTGCCCGTTCTATAAATTCATTCAGTGAATACCCGATTGGTAAAATAGCAGAGATCAATTTTTTATATACTAAATACTCCAAGGCACTTGAAAAAGCGAATAAAGCGCTTTCGTTAGGGAATTATGACCTCGCTATCAAATCATTTCAGGATGCTCTGATCATTAAACCAACAGACCAGGCTACCCAGGATAAAATCACGGAAATAAAAGCTACAGTTGCAGCCCAGCTACAATCAGATGAAAAATACACGACTGCCGTAAAAGCCGGCGATCAGCTGTTCACAGTCAAAGAATATAGCCGTGCCCTGGCCGCCTACACCGAAGCTTCGGAAGTAAAAAAGAATGAAAAATACCCCCAGGACCAGATCGCTAAAATCAATAAAATAATGGGTGATCTGCAGTCATTGGATGAAAACTATTCTCAAGCCGTTGCAGATGGCGATAATAACTACAATAGTCAAAAACTGAACGAAGCTATTGCAGCATATAAAAAAGCATCCGGAATTAAACCTGCCGAAACTTATCCGAAAACTCAGATTGAAAAAATCACCGGATTGCTTGCAGTGCAAACAAAGTTAGATTCAGACTATTTAGCTTACGTCACATCAGCCGATAAACTTTTTGCTGCAAAAAAATATGAAGATGCCATTGTTGATTTCCTGAAAGCACAGGTTTTAAACCCTTCCGAAAAATACCCTTCGGATAAAATTGCTGAAGCCGAAAAGCAAATTATTGACCTAAAAACAATTCAGGAATCCTACAATAAAGCTATTGCTGATGGCGACAAGTTCTTTACCGAAAAGGAATATGTGAATTCTTTGGCTTCATTTAAAAATGCAAATTTGGTTAAACCGGGCGAAGCATATCCTAACCAAAAGATAGCTGAGATCCAGACCATTCTGGATAAAGATAAAGCCGAAGGTCAGCGGTACCAGGAAGCGGTTGCGCAAGCGGATAAACTTTTTAACGACAAAAAATTAACTGAAGCAATCGAACCTTATCAGCGAGCTTTAAAAATTAAGCCCGCTGAGAAATATCCACAGGATCAGATAGCCGAAATCAACAACCAGATTGACGCTGAGAAAAAACTTGGTGATGACTATCAAAAATTAATTACTGATGCAGAAACTTTCTTAAAAGCAGGAAAATATGAAGAAGCCCGGAATTTATTTTCCAGCGCAGCTACGTTGAAACCTTTGGAAAAACTGCCAAAAGATAAAATTGCCGAAATAGATGGAATACTTGCTGCCATTCAGTTAAAAGGGCAAAACTATTCAAAGTCAATCAGTGATGCAGACGCGGCATTTGCAGAAAAAAAATACCCGCAAGCAATTGTATCCTATAATGCTGCATTAATACTAAAACCTTCAGAAGCATATCCGAAATCACAGCTTGAAAAAATCAATGGATTAGTTTCGGCTCAAACCAAGCTGGATGCAGACTATACGGCCCTTATCAATTCCGCCGATAAACTTTTTACGGCTAAAAAGTATGAAGATGCTATTGCCGATTATCGGAAATCCCTGGTATTAAAACCATCCGAAAAATACCCTTCGGATAAAATTGCAGAAGCTGAAAAGCTAATTGTTGACATAAGAGCAATTCAGGAATCCTACAATAAAGCAATTGCTGATGGCAACAAATTATTTACCGAAAAGGATTATACGAATTCTCTGGCTTCATTTAAAAACGCAAATTCGGTTAAACCGGGCGAAGCATATCCTAACCAGAAGATAGCTGAGATCCAGACCATTCTGGATAAAGACAAAGCCGAAAGTCAGCGTTACCAGGAAGCTATTGCACAAGCAGATAAACTTTTTAACGATAAAAAATTAACCGAAGCACTCGAACCTTATCAGCGGGCATCCAAAATAAAACCTGCCGAGAAATATCCGCAGGATCAGATAGCAGAAATTAACAGGCAGGTTGCCGCTGAGAAAAAACTTTCAGATGACTATCAGAAAGCAATAACTGATGCCGATCTTAAACTGAAAGCTGGGAAATATGATGAAGCCCGGAATTTATATTCCAGCGCCGGTGCATTGAAACCTTTGGAAAAGCTTCCAAAAGATAAGATTGCCGAAATAGACGGAATACTTTCAGGTATTCAGAAAATGGAACAGAATTATTCAAAGGCGATCAGTGATGGTGACGCTTCGCTGGCAGCCAAAAGATACCAGGAAGCTTTAACATTTTATGCTGCTGCATCAGGAATAAAACCAACTGAAACCTATCCGAAAATACAGGCCGAAAAGATCAATAATCTTCTGGCAGAACAACAAAAACTGGATGATAATTTTTTAACCTTAGTCACATCAGCTGATCAGTTTTTTGATGCAAAAAAATATACTGAAGCTATTGTTGATTTTCGTAAAGCTTTGGCTCTGAAACCAACCGAAAAATATCCATCGGATAAAATCGCTGAGGCAGAGAAAAATATTGCTGATTTAAAAGCCCTCCAGGAAGTGTATGAAAAAGCTCTTGCCGATGGTGATATAAAACTGGCTTCGAAGGATTATGAAAATGCGCTGATCAGCTTTAAAACTGCTAATACATCAAAACCAACTGAAAGCTACCCTGTTCAGAAAATATCTGAAATTCAACTGATTATAGATAAGCAGAAGGCAGAGACTGCAAGTTACCAGCAGGCTTTGGCACTTGCCGATAAGTTTTTTTCGGATCAGAAATACCGTGAAGCACTTGAGCCATACCAGCGTGCAAGTACGATTAAAACAGGTGAGAAATATCCGCAGGAACAAATCATCCGAATCAATGCTATTCTTGCCGAACAAAAGAAACTCGATGAAGATTACCGGAAACTTCTGACCGATGCTGAAGTACTTCTTAAAGCAGCTAAATACGATGAAGCCCGGATTACTTATACAAATGCCGGTACAATGAAACCTGCGGAAAAACTCCCAAAGGAAAAGATCGCTGAAATCGACGGAATACTTGCAGGCATAAAACTGAAGGACGAAAATTATACGAAAGCAATCAATGCCGCGGCTGAATTTTACACGGCAAAAAATCTGCAGGGAGCTATAAAATCATACGAAGAGGCCTTGTTTTTCAAACCAACCGAAAAGTATCCGCAGGAGCGTATCACCGCCATTAAATCCGAAATCACAGCTATTGATGAGAATTATCTGAAAGCTGTTTCGTTGGGTGATAGCAAACTGGCGGCTAAAAACCTTACGGAAGCTTTAAATGCATATCAGAACGCGGCGGAAATTAAGCCTGATGAAGAATATCCGAAAACAAAAATAGCCGGGATTAATTCAGCACTGCTATTACAGAAAGAAGAACTGGAGAAAATGTATTCATCGTATGTAGCTGAAGGCGACAGGTTATTCGGAGCTAAAGATTACGCTGGTGCTAATTCATCTTTCGCTAAAGCTGCAGGAATAAAACCGGATGAGTCCTATCCAAAACAACGTATTATTGAGATCACCAAAATTGTTGAAGAAATAGAACTCGCGCGAAAAGCAGAATATAACAAGGCGCTCGGAGAAGCCGACAAGTTATATAATACCAAAGTTTTCGACCTTGCTATCGATGCCTACGAAGTTGCCGCTATGATCAATCCGGGTGATTCATACCCAGGTCTGCAGATTGGCAAAATCAGGAAATATATGTCGGAGCACGCCATTCAGGATCTTTATTTGCAAACACTTGTCATCAGCGAAGGCAACGAAAAGAAATTCACTTTTTCAGCCATTGAGCCACGCCTGCGCAAAAACAATTATATCCTTCTGAAAGCACGTTCAACCGGCAAAACAGCTCCCAAAGTTTATCTTAACTATGGCAGAGATGGCCAGAAAAACGGTGGAATAGTACTGCGAAGCATTGATAAAGCTACTATCAGCGATTATCTTATCCGCATCAGCGTTCAGGATAAGTGGTATCGCGAGGATAATAACTGGATCAGCCTATCTGTTGAAACTGGTGATATTGAGATTACAAAAGTTCAGATTGCTGCCGGGGAGTAAGAACAGAGATTGCGAAGATTTAAATTTGAAGAAATATCTGGCGGGGAGTGACAGTGCCATATACTAACGCTCAAAATCCTGGACGGATTCGCCTGCGTAAAATTATTTTTAATAGGTTGGAAAAAAGTTTCTAACTTGTTCCCAATTTATCTACACCTACTTATTGAGCTTGTATAACGAGAAATTGTCACATTATTTTTAAAAACAATTATTCAAATCTACAAACTCTATTATGAATCAACATTTACGGAAACGGTTAGCAACGAAGGATCTTCTTTTTTTTATTGGAATCATTTTTTTACTCTCCTTTATTAATCCTTGCTTAGCCCAGGATAAAAAAACGGCTGAAACGTATAAAACATTAATAAAACAAGGCGACAAAGCTTTTGCCGCGCAGGATTACAAAGGGGCTATACTCTTGTACGAAAAAGCGCATCAGGCCAAACCTGATTATAATTATGCCACCAATAAAATTGAGGAAATCACAAAAATACTTGATTCAGGTTCTGATTCTATAGCTCAATCTGCCCTAAGAAAGAAAAGTATCTCCAGCTATAAAACTCTCATAGCGCAAGCTGACTATGCATTCGATGCGAAAGAGTACGCAGATGCCTGGCTCCTTTATGAAAAAGCCTATCAAACCAGACCAGACTATAATTACACTACCGAAAGAATCGACAAAATAACTTCTTTGCTGAATGCCGCTCCTGATACCAAATCCCAAATATTTAAAACAAAAATCCGAAAAGCGGATAGTTTATATGCTCTAAAAAACTACCAGCTGGCAAAACCAGAATATCAGAAGGCTTTATTATTAGAACCAACTGCCCAATTGCCGAAAGAAAGGCTGGAGCATATCAAGGCCAGTTTTATTGATCCCGATGATATGGCAAATTTTAATCTTGCTATTGCAAATGGTGACAAGGAACTTGCCTTATCTGACTTTGACAAGGCACTTTTTTTCTATGATGCGGCTCTCGAATTGCATCCCAACTCAAAATTTGTAACTAAAAAAATATCTGATATTAAAAAACAACAGGCTGATCATAAGGCGCAAACCGGGCAGCCTGCAATTAATACTGCTTCGGCAAATAATCCAATTCAATCCGAGAAACCAGGGCAAGCTCTTGCTGAAAATCAAAATAAACTGGTTATTACTACTGATAATTTAAATGTTAAAGGCGATGTAAAGGAGTCAGACAATACTGCCACTTCAATAAAAACCCGGGATAAGAACTCTGCATCCATTGAGCATGAAGAATCGCAGATGCAAAAAGACCAGCAGAAATATGACGCAATCCTCGCAAGTGCTGAAAACCTGTTAAAATCAACTGATTATGAAGCTGCCTTGAAAAAATTTAAATCGGCATCAGCCATTAAACCCGCAGAATCATATCCTCTTGTAAAAATATCTGAAATTGAGGCTAAGCTGGCATCGCTAAAAAACATGGACGAAAACTATGCTTCCGCAATTACTGGTGGCGACCGTCTTTTATCCGAATTAAAGTATAACGAAGCATTAAGTTCATATAAACAGGCCCTTGCAATTAAACCAAATGAGACTTACCCTGTTTCAAAAATATCCGGGATCACTTTGATACTTGAAAAACAGAAATCTGATTCCGAAAATTATGCCCAGGCTTTGCGAACGGGCGAAAAAGCGCAGGCAGCAGGCGATTATACCCTTGCTTTAACTTCATTCCAGGATGCCCGGAAAATAAAACCTTCAGAACAATATCCGCAGGAACAGATAAATGCGATAATGGTATTACAGGCAAACCAGCAAAAGAAGGAGCAAAAATATACAACCACTATAAATACAGGCGATCAGCTATTTGCCGGCAAGGATTACAACAAGGCACTGATAGCATACTCCGAAGCTTCTGATTTAAAAAAGAATGAAAAATACCCCCAGGATCAGATCGCTAAAATCAAAATAATTCTTGCGGATTTGCAATCATCTGATGCCAACTATAATTTATCCATTACTGAAGGTGACAGGTTTTTCGCAATAAAAGATTATGCGGAAGCTAAATCAGCTTTCGTGAAAGCAGCTGGATTAAAACCGGCTGAAACCTATCCCAGACAACGCATCACTGCAATAGATAAAATTATTGAGGAAACTGCAAAGGCACGCTCTTCGGAATATAATAACGCGCTTGAAGTTGCCGACAAACTATATAATAAAAAGGTTTTCGATCAGGCTATTGATGCGTATGAAGCTGCGGCAAAAATCAATCCGGGCGATACCTATCCTGAAATTCAAATCGGCAAAATCAGGAAATACATGTCCGATCACGCTATTCTGGATCTGAATTCACAAGCCCTGATTATCAATACCGGCAATGAAAAGAAATTCAGTTTTTCGGCTATAGATCCAAGCTTGCGCAAAAATAACTATATCCTTCTCAAAGCTCGTTCAACAAGTAAAACCGCGCCAAAAGTTTACCTGAATTATGGAAAAGATGATACAAAAAATGGCGGTATCGTACTTAGAGATATGGATAAAACTACTCTCAGGGATTTCCTGATCAGCATCAGTATCCAGGATAAATGGTTCCGGGAGGACAATAACTGGATAAGCATAGCTGTTGAAACCGGAGGTATTGAAATCACTAAAGTACAGATTGCAGCCGGGGAGTAAGAATGTGAGAATGTAGGAATGTGAAACAATGAGAAGATATTTGATGTACAAACTTGTTGTTAAATTTCTCTGATTACTTTACCGATTCTTTGTGACCCTCCGTGTCCTCAGTGCCTCCGTGGTATAATTCTTTAATACCTGAAATGTAATCAAAACAATTCTTTGAGTTGATTAATATTTTCAGATATTTGCCGCACCTTAATACAAACATTCAAATGGCAGACCTGACAGAGCACTTCAGCAAATTCCGCAAGGAAATCGTAGGAAATGACCTGGAATACAACACACATTTTGGAATTCAGAAAATGATTTATGCTGACTGGGTAGCCAGCGGCAGGTTATATGGCCCGATAGAAGAACGGATTTCGAAAGTTATCGGCCCCTGGGTTGCAAATACGCATACCGAAACCTGTGAAAGTGGGGAACTGATGACCAAGGCATACCACAAGGCACAGCACATTATAAAAGAACATGTAAATGCGGGCCCCGGCGATGTGCTTATTACGTCAGGATTCGGAATGACAAATGTGCTGGTAAAATTCCAGCGTATGCTTAACCTGAAAGTTCCCGAAAAAAATATCGCCGGTGAGTTTATGTATACAGGAAAAAAACCAGTTGTGTTTATCACACACATGGAACACCATTCGAACCATACTTCCTGGTATCATACTATAGCCGATGTTGAAGTTATTCCACCTGGGAAAGATCTGCTTGTTGATCCGGATAACCTCAGAGAATTGCTTAAACAATTTGAGGACAGACCTCTGAAATTAGGTTCTTTTACTGCCTGTTCCAATGTTACCGGCATTGAAACTCCCATCTATGAACTGGCTCGTGCAATGCACGAAGCCGGAGGTTATTGTTTTGCCGATTATGCAGCTTCAGCACCTTACGTTGATATGAATATGCACCCCGGCGATCCTATGGAAAAGCTGGATGCGGTTTTCTTTTCTCCGCATAAATTCCTGGGTGGTCCGGGAACTTCTGGCGTTTTAGTTTTCGATTCTTCGCTTTACCACTGCAGGGTTCCCGATGCACCGGGTGGTGGTACCGTGGATTGGACAAATCCCTGGGGCGAATATAAATTCATCGATAATATTGAAGTACGTGAGGACGGTGGTACACCCGGATTCCTGCAAGCAATGAAAACAGCCTTGTGTATTGACCTGAAAAACAAAATGGGCACCAGCAAGATCAGGCAGCGCGAAGAAGAACTGGTCGCAATCGCGTTTAAAGAACTATGCTGCATTCCCGGTATTCATATCCTGGCTGATACGCAAAAAAAACGACTGGGAATCATCTCGTTTTTTATCACGGGTCTTCACTTTAATATGGTTGTAAAATTGCTTAGTGACCGTTATGGAATACAGACCCGCGGGGGATGCGCATGTGCAGGAACTTATGGCCATTTTTTACTGGATGTAAGCCACGAGAAATCCCGCGAAATCACTGATCTGATCACTCATGGTGACCTGTCGCAGAAACCAGGCTGGATCAGGCTGTCACTTCACCCTACCATGACCAATAAGGAGCTTTATTTTATTGTAGATGCCATTAAACAGATTTCAGTCCATCACCTGGAATGGCAGAAAGACTATTTATACAATAAACATACCAATGAGTTTACCCACAAGGATGAACTACATAAGAAAGATGAAATTGTAAATAGCTGGTTTATACTTGAAGATTAGTATCTGGCCGTAGTGCAGGAAAATTCCGGCATCTGTTAGTTCCAGTCAACAAATAAGGATTAATAACGGATTAGGATTTGGCTGAATCTTACGGACTGTCAATGACTAACCTGTTTTCCGCAATACAATAAGTGTAATTTCAGGCCTTGTATCAATACGACCGGGATAACCCAATGTCCCGGCACCTCTGTTTACATACAAATATTGCTTTTCGCCGTTTTCGTGCACTTTCTCGTATAACCCGGCCCATTCCTTGAAAAGAAATGCAGCCGGACTCCATTTTATAGAGCCGCTCTCAATGGCAAACTGAAAAGCATGAGTATGTCCTGATAAAGTCAAACCAATCTCAGGATACGAAGTATTAACTTCACCACCCCAGTGGGAAGGATCGTGCGACATAAGAATCCTGAATTGTGCCGCCTCAGTTCCTTTAATAGCTTTTCTGAGATCTCCCTTTTTTTCGAAGCGTTTTGATTCGCTCCAGTTTTCAACACCAATAACGGCAATGGAAGCCGAATCTCTGCTAAAAATTTTATTCTGATTTCGTAGGAGTTGCCAGCCTATACGGTCATAAAAGTTATACAATTCTTTATCATTCAAATCTTTTTCTTCCTGTGAATCCCATCGGGAATATTCACCATAATCGTGGTTGCCTAATATCGCGAATATTCCGTCTTTTGCTGAAAAGCGCTTCATTTCCTGTTCAAAAGGATAAACTTCGTCGGTTGTAAAACTAACCATGTCCCCCGTAAACAAAATCATGTCAGGATGTTGTTCATTCGCGATCCGCACAATCTCTTTCATCGGTTTATCATTAAGAAAACCTCCCAGATGAAAATCGCTGATCTGTATAATCTTATATCCATCAAACGCTTGCGGTAAACTTTTAACAGGTAATTCAATCTTTGTGAGTTTAAAATCTTTAACCCAGAAAAACATTCCCGAAACATAAATCAACATCACAAATGTTGCTATTCCTGCAGAAGTAAGCAGGAAACTTCGCGGTCGGTACCATTTGCCTAAACGTTCTATATTCTCCGGATTTATCCTTCTGATTACATTTAAAGGAATAATGAAAATATCCCCAAAAACAATCAACGTAAGAAATATGCCTTTACCAATAAGCAGAATTAGTAAAATACCAGGAAAATAGATTCTGATATACGAATTCCAATCAATAAAGGGCGTTAAAATGCCGCTTATCAGAAACAATAAAAGCATGTATAAAGGTAGCCAGTAAGCTATTGTCAGCATTCTTTTAAAAGGCTTTGTAAAATGCTTCCTTACTGAATACCAGTATCGCATGTCAATAACAGCGAGTATTGCCAGAATAGTGAAGCGACTAGCATATCTGGGCAACTCATAACCACCGGCTAAAAGAATAATAGCAAAAACTGCTACCATCTGCAAAACATACCTGGGTGTTAAAACTCTCATTTGCTTTTAAAACAAACGTAAATTTATGAAAATAAATTAACATTTCACTTAAATTAAAGAAAGCTGTTATTCTATCAACAGCTTTCTTTAACTCCTGAATATAAATAGCTTATGAGCTTGCTTTTACATAATTTACAAGTCCCTTGGCTTTAAATATACCCACCAGTTTATCCGGAAGTGGCGAAAAGCCATAAACTTCCCCGGCTATTGTGACCTTTCCCAATTCAAAGTCTATATCAACCTGGTCGCCCTGCTTATAGGCATCAACGGCATCGGGAAGTAAAATAATAGGTAATCCCTGGTTTACTGATGAACGATAAAATATCCGGTTAACGCTTTTACAAATTACCGCTTTGATACCTGCAAATGCTAATCCTACCGAAGGATGTTCCCGTGAACTGCCACAGCCAAAATTTGCGCCGGCAATTAAAATATCATCTTCTTTAACCCTTTCGGCAAAACTATCATCGAATCCTTTGAAAAGGTGTGGCATAATTTTTTCAGCCTCCGAACTTTTTACATTATACGTAAGATTTCCTGCAAACATCTGGTCAGTATTCAGGTTGTCGACATCAGCATAATTCCAGGTTCCATTCGTATACCGGTCATCATCAGCGCTGATATCCACGGTTTTGCTTTGCGCAATACTGAAAGGATATTTATCGTTTGCTTCGATTCCGCGCGGATCCGAAATTTCTCCTTTAAGCGCGGAATACGCAACAACAGCAGGTGAAGCCAGGTAAATAAAGGTTGTCTTATTTCCCATCCGGCCTTTAAAATTGCGGTTGGCAGTGGAAATAATGGTCATATTATCGGCAGGAATTCCCTGTCCGGTTCCAAGGCAAGGTCCACATGAAGGAGCGAGAACACTGGCGTTAGCTTCCATAAAGATTCGGATCAAACCTTCGTCCATGGCCTGAAGATAGATCTGCTGTGATGCAGGTATGATGAGCAACTGGAATCCATCCGGCACTTTATTGCCTTTCAGAATCAGAGCGGCCTCACGCAGGTCTTCTATGCGGCCGTTAGTACATGTGCCAATCATGGCTTGTTGTATCCTGGTGCCTTTAACTTCAGCCAATGCTTTTACATTGTCAACATTATGAGGCGCGGAAACAACGGGAAACAATTCATCCAGGTTAATTACAATTTCCTTTGCGTAAACTGCATCTTCATCGGCCCATGTTCCATCATTATCTGAACCGAGGTGTTTTTTTAAAATATCATCAGCTGGAAAAACCGCGTTCTTGGCACCCATTTCCGAAGCCAGGTTGGCAATCGTCATCCTATCTGATATTGATAAGGATTTAACACCTTCACCATGATATTCAATTGACATATAATCAGCTCCGCTTGAACCTATCATGCCAATGATCCAGATCGAAAGGTCCTTGCCGTAAACGCCTTGTGGCAGCTTTCCATTTAATGTAATTTTTATGGATTCCGGCACCCTGAACCAGGTTTCTCCCTGTCGCCAAAGACCGGCAGTTTCCGTTCGGTCTATTCCAGCTGCAAAAGCATTAAAAGCTCCGGCAGTGCAGGTATGGCTGTCGCTTCCAACAATTATCATGTTAGGTTTGGCATAATCACCCATAATCTGGTGGCAGATTCCTTTGCCCACATCATGAAATTTCTTAATGCTCTGTTCTTTTACAATATCACGAATTTTCTGGTAATCATTGGCCAGTTCGGCACTGGTCGGAGGAGCGTTGTGATCGAGTACGATCAGCAACTGATCAGCATCTTTTACCTTTTCGCCACCCATTTTTTTAAAAGTATTGGCGATGCTGGCCGTATTATCATGAGTTAAAATGATATCGGGCCTGCGAAATACAATGGCACCAGCTTCGGCTCCCAGAATTTTTTCAGCAAAAGTTTTTCCCATAACGTGTATAATTAACTGTTTATCTTTATGTTATCAAATATTATGACAAATAAATCCATTGAAGTTTAAAGCCGTAAATTTCGAAAAAAGTTGTTATAAAAAAAGGAATTTTTAATCCGCGTTAAAAAAAACTCAGGCAACTATTATTTCAATGAAATTTTGAGTTAAAAGAGTAACAATTTAATACCGGAACCTATATCATTTCACGGTCATTGCCGATTGCAATGCAGCTATCGCGAAATTAAAATTATTAATGATGTTATCAATTGTATTTCTAAAATCCAATTGAAAATAATGATTATTAATGATCAGTACTGTATAAAGCTGATCCAAGTCACAAATTATGTTTAGTATATTTTGGAGCGTGAAAAGAAAGAATTAAACTATTTATTTAGAAACTGAAAATAAATTTGCTCTTGTCATTATTATGTGTACTTTTGCACTCCCTTATTGAAGGAACTTAAACGTTTTTTCATAAACCATTGGAGAGATGGGTGAGTGGCTGAAACCAACAGTTTGCTAAACTGTCGTACTCGATTAGGGTACCGGGGGTTCGAATCCCCCTTTCTCCGCCAGTTCTTTTGAAGATTAAAATTGTAGTTTTTTTGCCTGAAATGTTTGATTTCGAAAAGTTAGAAGTATATCAACTGATGAAAGAACAGCACAACAAAGTGATGTTGATGCTAAGGCAAGATGCTCAGATGGACCGTCAGGTTCATGATCATTGGAAAAACTCAATGTTACTCGCGGTGATGAACCTGGTTCAGGCTTCAGCAAGAGTTAATAGTTTGGAGAAAAAAGATTTGATTACCGTATCCAGGGGATACATTTTTGAATGTTCATCTCTGCTTGACCTGGTGAAATCCACCAACGGAATAACTTCCGTTACTTACCAGGAGTTGTATGACAACTACGAGCGGATTTCGAAAATGCTGCTGGGAATGTATAAGAGTTTTAACGGTAAAATTGATTAAATAGTTCGGGGTATAGCGCAGTCCGGTTAGCGCACCTGGTTTGGGACCAGGGGGTCGTAGGTTCGAATCCTACTACCCCGACTTTCAAGCCTGTAAATCATTGATTTACAGGCTTTTTTATTTATTGTGGAAAATATTGCTGATTCATTATTATTCAGAAGTTCAAATTCCTTCCTGTCAACCATTTTAATTTTTACATTTGAATTTTAAAAGCCTTTACATTATTGTCAGGTCCGTTTAATTTAATCTAAAATTATTTGAGATGAAGAGTCGTTTATTCATTGTAAGCATCGGCTTTGTATTAGGAATTATTTCCCTGTCCGGCTGTAAAAATCAACCTTCAGAGAAACCTGTCAATCCAAACCTGGTTTCAGCTACCGAAAAGCTTTTCGATTTATCAATGACAGGTTCCGAGCGGGATTCAATGATTTCGATGCTCGAAAGCCAGCTTAGTGATTATACAATTATTCACAGTCAGGCAATTGATAATTCCGTGCCTCCGGCTCTATGGTTCAACCCTGTTCCATCCGGAGTGATTTACAATGAAATCCAGAAACCAATTGACTGGAAACTTGCGGCAAGTGTTGCTATGCTTGCGGATATAAAAGAACTCGCCTGGTATTCAGTTGCTGATCTTTCGGTGCTGATCCGGTCACGCAAAATAAGTTCTGTTGAGTTAACCCGGTTTTTCATTGACAGGCTGAAAAAATATAGCGATACGTTACATTGTGTTATTACGCTCACCGAAGAGCGTGCAATGAAACAGGCTCAGAAAGCGGATGATGAAATAGCGCAGGGTATTTATCGGAGTCCTCTTCACGGAATACCATACGGAATAAAAGACTTATTTGCTGTCGAAGGATACAAAACCACCTGGGGAGCTGCGCCATATAAAGACCAGGTTCGCAACGAAAACGCCACTGTTGTTAAAAAGCTTGATGAAGCCGGCGCAATTCTGCTGGCAAAATTCTCACTGGGTTCATTGGCTATGGATGATGTCTGGTTTGGAGGACTTACGCGTAATCCATGGGATTTATACCAGGGTTCAAGCGGCTCTTCGGCCGGATCGGCATCGGCAACTGCGGCCGGACTTGTTCCGTTTGCGATAGGAACTGAAACCTGGGGCTCAATTGTTTCGCCAAGCACTCGATGTGGTGTAACCGGGTTGCGCCCAACCTATGGCCGCGTAAGCCGCTCAGGTGCCATGGCGTTAAGCTGGAGCATGGATAAAGTTGGCCCGATTTGCCGCAGCGCCTTCGATTGCGCTTTGGTATTTAAATCCTTATTAGGCTCAGATGGCATTGATCAGTCAGTCACAGATTATCCGTTTAACTATACATCAGCAATTGATATAAAAAAACTGAAAGTCGGCTACCTGAAATCGCTTTTTGACCTGAATGATAATCGGGTAAATGACAGCCTGGCGTTAAATGTATTCCGGAATATGGGCATTACCCTAACACCTGTTGTATTGCCCGATTCAGTAACCATTCCGGTTAAATCACTGGCTATAGTGCTTGTTGCCGAAGCTGCCGCTGCCTTTGACGACCTTACCCGAAGCAATAAAGATGATCAGCTGAACCTGCAGGATAAAAATGCATGGCCAAATATTTTTCGTTCGGCGCAGTTTATTCCTGCCGTTCAATACATACAGGCAAACCGGCTGCGCTATAAACTTATCCAGGAAATGTACGCGGTTATGAAAGAGTATGATGTAATTATTTCGCCCAGCTCAAGCGGAAACCAATCATTGCTTACAAATCTTACAGGAAATCCGTGTGTAGTTGTGCCTAACGGTTTTGATACTAAAAACCATCCGACCAGTATCAGTTTTATAGGTAATTTATATGACGAAGCCACCTTGTTATCATTTGCCAAAGTCTATCAGGATGCTACTGATTTTAACAAGCAGCGACCTCCGCTTTTCAAATAATTTCACTTGGTTCAAGGTTCAAATTTCTTGCGGCGTTTAAATGCTCAAACGTTTGTGGCGTTTAAAAGTTCAAATGGTTTTTTGAATGATTAACACAAAACACATAATAAAAAATGATTAAGTACTTTTCTCCAATCTGGCGGACTGTTTCAAAATCCCATTTTGCTTACTTTTTCTTTTTGTGCTAAATGTTATATGCTTTTCATTCCTTTCAGAAAATGACTTATCCAGCTTATATAATACTTCAAAAGATTTTGAGATTATTCAAGATGCTGTATATGTGAACATTAGTATCCGGCTTGTTCTTTTTAGTAATTGACTCTTAAAATAATTGAATTTTTGAACTTTCAAACCTTGAGCCTCTAAACTTTTTAACCTTTTAACCATTGAACCTTACCTGTCATGTACATTTCTGCACAAATACAAAAACCCTGCATTTGCAGGGTTTTTGTTCTTATAATTAAATGTAGAATTGCAGTAAGAAGTGAATATTTTTTTTTAAAATTAGGCTTATCTGCTTTTAGATTTAGCAGCAAAAGCATCAACCTGGCAAATACAGAATATGCACTATTTTGAAAATAACCAGCTTAAAAAAAATTATCCAACATTCGCCCTGTACGCAGGAGCCGTTTCTGCGTGTTGCTCCATTTTATCAAAATACTCCGACAATGTATTCAGCAATTGATCTTTACGGATAGGTTTTGCAAGATATCCGGAGCATCCGACTGCATAACATTTCTTGACATCATCAGGAAGTACAAATGCGGTTTGAGCAATAATCGGCAAACCTGGTCTGAGCGCTGTAATTATGCTGGTAGCTTCATACCCATTTATAATCGGCATATGCATGTCCATTAGCACAAGATCAATGTCCAGATTAGATTTTATATGCTCAATAGCTTCTTTACCATTCTGAGCCCATAGAATTTTAACCCCGGTACGGCGAAGTACTGCCTCTATGTAAAGAAAGCTGAAATCAATATCCTCAGCTATAAGGATTGTGTGCTCTTTAAAATCAAATGGATAAGAGCTGTTGTTTACTTGAGTTGTTTCCATAGTAGTATTGATTACAATGTTAGTTTTAATAGTGAATGCGAAAAGTGAACCTTGTCCCGGAGTTGATTCTACCCATAAATGACCGCCGAGTAATTCGACTATTGCCTTTGAAATTGCGAGTCCCAGCCCAAAGCCTATAATCGGCCTGGCATCATTTGTATCAACCTGGCGATATCTCTCAAAAATAGCCTGCTGGTTTTCATGAGGTATACCTATTCCCGAATCTTTTACCCAGAAGAGCATTTCTTCCCCGGCAAAATCGGCGCCGACTTCAATTCTGCCTACGGTTGTAAATTTTATGGCATTGGTTATCAGGTTCACAAGTATCTGTCGCAACCTGTTCGGATCTGAATCAATTTCCTGTTCTTTACAGCTTGAATTAGTATTAAAAATGATTTTAACATTTTCCGACTTTCTATAGGATGCACTTTCGAATTGGTGCTTGAGTTCTTCCATTAAACTGGTTGGAATAAACTTTCGATTAGTAATTTCAAGTTTACCTGTTTCGAGTTTCGAGATGTCAATCAGGTCACTAAGTAATGAAATCAATGCATTGCCGTTATTCTGAATGATATTCAGATATCTTTCGCGCTCATCATCGGTAAGGTGTTTATCGGCAAGCAATTCTGAAAATCCGATGATTCCGTTGAGAGGCGAACGGATTTCGTGCGACATATTTGCCAGGAATGCAGTTTTATTAATGTTAGCCGTTACTGCCTGTAGGGCTGCTGATTCAGCATGATAAAGCGATCGTTTTTCTTTTGTAATATCATACGCTATCGCGTGATTCCGTATAGGGAAACTCCCATTATCATACTGAACAGAGATATTTACTTTAAAATACCGTTCTTCACCATCTTCCTGCAGGCAACATATTTCTTCATTGAATTTTCCTGATTTAGAATATTCCATCAGCGCCAACCTGACGGCATCACGATCTTCTTTTCGTACTGCTTTCAGCATTAAACCAGGCTTTCCTATAACTTTACCTAAGGTAAAAGGTAGATTGTTGCGGCAGCTGTTATTTAAATAGATTATTCCTTTCTCGTCCCAAATCCAATGCAAAGTTTCTACATTTTCAATGGAATCAAAAAATAATGAATCAAGGATTGATTCAGTATTTTCAGCGGCATTCTCCTGTTTGACATAAAATATATTGATGCCATCAGCGTTAAAACCATTTTCGGCAGTGGCAGCAGTATAGGCAACAATATTGTTATTGTTTTTTGAAATTAAACTTATTCCACGGGTTTGCTGAATTTCTTTGATAGATAAGCGGCTCAGCATGGTAAAATTAATGAGCGAATCAGGGCGGATGAGTGAGGCGAAATCTTTTCCGAAAACATCTAATGGCTGATATCCTGTCATTTTAAAAAAGGCCTTATTGGCAAACATGATACTACCTGATGTTATCATAATAATACCTTGTTCACCACTTGGTTTCTTATCAGAATCATTAGTAATAACAGAAGAATTCTTTTTCGAATTACCATTCAAAATATCAAACGCGTGAGAGGCAAAGTATACAATATTACTTCCTTCGTTAGACTGGAGCTGGTTAAAATGAAATCCGGGTAAACTGAATTTGCCGGTGATGGAAAATTTGAATAAACTGGCTATCAAAAGGAAAACCCCCGATATGAATACCATTTGAACAAGCAAAGGCATCTCAGAAGCTATTGTAAGCCTGTAATAAACAAACCATGAAAGCGGGAGAAGTAAAGTTCCGGAAAAATCGTTAATAACCAGTGCTATGATTATAACTATAATTAGGATAAGTGTTCCAGAGCTCAGATATTTACTTGAAGTTTTCAAAGTATGACGAGTTAAATGAGTGAGACAAGCGCATTGGAGTATAAGTAGATCAGGCAAAAAGTCGAGTAAAATCAGAATTGTTTAGTAGTTTATTACTCTTAGAGAGAAAAGTAATAAGCCTTATAAAAATAATTTATAAAAAATTAGTTATAACTCTAATATTCAGTATTTTAACAGATCCGTACTTTGATCAAATAATTAACCTGAACAGGGTTTTATCCGAAGCGATTCATTAAGGGAAGAAATCAGAAATGTTTTTATATCTTTGCAGCCGTTTCCCGGCATCGTAGCTCAGTGGATAGAGCAGCAGCCTTCTAAGCTGCGGGTCATAGGTTCGAATCCTATCGGGGTCACCACATTTTTACCAATATTTACAATCATCGCTAATTATCAAGTAGTTAGCGGTTTTTTTTTATTGTCCCTTCTCCCTTGTTGTTTTCAGCATTTCTACGCCACCAGGAAATATCTTCTGTGGGTACCCTTCAATGTCTTCAAGCAAACCAATAATAGCCGCTATTAAAGAAAAGAAAGCAGTTGTGCCGAAGGAACTTTCTTAACTAAAATGGTATTATTCTGGCAGGAAAAATCGCTGATGATCTGGTAACTGAAAAGAAAGAACTACAAAAAGCAAGCATAAAACAATTTATCGGTTTTTTCTAAAATATACTCCTGAGACAGCTCAAAAACTTTCGAAAAATTTATTCAGAATTGTTTGGCAGCAAAAACAATGGTAGGGGCCGGGGCCAGAAAAAAGGAATTAGCGCCTTGGTTACGGGCAAAAAAAGTCTCATTAAAACAATAAAAACAAACAAGCCAGGAAAACATGTTCCTCGTCTCTCATAGCCCAATCTCCCATCTCTTTTCTCAAACTACCCTCTCTTACTAATCTCAATTAATGCGTCGCGCTGCAGTATTTTGATGTCCTTATTAATAAGCTTTATCAGGCCATCTCTCTCGTATTCCTTAAGCAGTTTTACCGTGCTTTCCATGGATAGTCCTGCAAAGTCCGCGATTTCAGTCCGCGATAGTAATCCAAAAATACTCTCATCGTTATAATGTATCGTATCAAGGTAAAGTAAAACATCGGCAAGTCTTCCATGCATCTGTTTATACATCACACTGCGGATGGTGTCGTACATCGAGCTGTCATTTTCAAACACCCTGTTAATGAGTCCGTAGCCAAAACTCCCATTGCTTTTTATAAGCCCTGATATCGCATCTTTCTCGATAAGGCAGACCAATGTATCCTGCAATGCAATAGTCGAATAATCATAGGTGTGCTTGCTGAAGGCAGCCGAAAGACCAATAAATTCTCCGCTACGAATTATACGCAGGTTAAAATTGCGGTTTGCATCGCCAATTACATACTGCCTGACTAGTCCGGCTACAACATACAATACGCTCGAAGCAAATGCACCTTGCTTGGTCAGAGTCTCACCTTTTAGAAACGATACCTGAATTTTACTTTCCTGAACTAATTCTATTTCTTCCGGCAGCAGTTTAGCAAAACACGGAGCACTAAGCCCGCCAAGTACACAATCATCGATAACAGTATATGTTTTCATGGTAATTATAGCAGTATGGTTTTTATTAAAATAAAGCCTAAAAAATTTGTTGCCGGTGGACCGAAGGCGGAAGAATGCATGATTTTGCTTTTCCTCATACCTATTTGATTTTTACAGGAAATTTTGAAATTCAAAATGAATTTACGATAGCTTCCTGTTTCTGAACTTCTGTTCAAATACTCCCGATTTCCATCTTCAGGCTTCACCCCTTTCACAATGCAAAAGTAAGTATTATATCTGTGTTTGTTTGTACATGTATTTAGCTTTGCAAGCAATTGGGTTAATAGAATATCTTTGTCATAAATTGAGTTTCTCAGCGGCGTTCTGGCACTGAATGTATGCATCTTGCCAGGGAAGCTCACTGGTAATGACTGATTGAAAAAGTAATTTCAAAAAATGTTATTAGTATAATGAAAATTAGGGTCAATGTTCTGCTCAATGTATTATTGAGTTTCACACTTGCACTTTCAGCTATTGCAAATCTACATGCGAAACAGATAAATGGTAAAGTTATTTGCGATGAAAATGGCATACCATCGGTTATGGTAACCGATGGTATTTCGGTTGTAGAAACCGACAGTGATGGCGGGTATATATTTTCCTCTAACTCCGAACGCGGTTTTTTCAATTACTCCCTTCCGAGGGGATATGAGTCGCCAATTCAGTATGGGGTGCCCTGTATTTTACGCGGCTTTTGATACTTTGAATAAAGTTCAGCAAATTAATTTCAGACTTACCGCAAGTTAATTAATCCAGGTTCCTGATGCTTATATTTGTACTTAAATCTTTTATTTTATGCTATATTAAAAGATAAGTTCTACCTTTTACCTGCTTTAATGATTTCAATCCTGCTCTTTAAAAATGCCACTTTTTTTTCATCCTTTAATTCTGTTGCCAGTTCTATAGCCTTTTCGTAACTAGTGATCGCCATATCAGTATTTTTAGCTGCCAGATATCCCTCTCCTAAATAGTTGTAAGCATCAGGTGAAGCAGGGAACCTTACCGTATTTTCTTTGAATATTTTTATAGCTTCTTCATACTGGGCGTTACGCAGATATCCCCATCCATACTTATTTAAAAGGCTTACATCGTAAGAAATCCCGTATCCAAACCTATCTGAAAGATTCTTATAAAAACTGTCGATAGCACTTATTCCATTCGTCCTTATTTTTTCTGTATCAAAATCCCAGTCTTCGTATATAAATTTCAGCGAATTAATGATACCCAAGGCTGTTCCGCTACTATGGCTTTCATTTTCCAGATAATCGAATTTCCACCTCAGGTTTGCGGATGCATTCTTCCTTATAATTTGGGCAAAATCAAATGCATCTCCAATAGTGGATGGCACCTCATTTTCCCCTATATCAAAATAAAACAGCTTGTGTTTAAGTTCCAGGCTTGCAAGTTTTTCCTCTGCCGTTTTCATAACCAAACCATCATCCCAGTAAAGAGAAGGATTCAGCGCAATGTACGCATTAAACATAGTTGCGTGTGAAACGAAAGCATGGGTTACGCAAAGACCACCCTTTGAATGCCCACAGCAAATTCGATAAGGGGCTGTACGGTAGTTCTTTTCGATAAAAGGGAAAAGCTCCGTTTCAATAAATGAAAGATATTTATCTGCCTCGCCAATTTTTTCGCCAGGTCGGGACACTCTTAATTCAGCATTTTCTTTTTTAGTATACCATGGTTTTGTTGGCTGAGTACCTCTGCCATATTGGGGCTTAGAAGGAAACATATCTCTTGCGGGGTTAACTTCTTCGATAGAAACAATTATTAATTGTGGACAAACACCATAACCTGATAAAGAATTTACAAGTCCTATAACTTCTGACACTCCATCTATAACATACAAAACCTGGTACGAATCCTTTGAATCATAATAACCCGCAGGAGTAGAGACATAAATTGTACGCTCTTCTCCCAATACCGCGGATTTTATTTTAATTCTTTTTGCAATGACTAAATCATCTGAATTCTGAGAGTAAGTCATTTCGGTTAAGCATAAAAGTATTGCCAGTAATTTAAAAATTTTCATGAGTTTTCATTTTCATAAGATTAATTGATAGTTGTTTTCTGTTTTCTCGTTATCTGAACCCTAACTTCTTCTTGTCCTGAAAAGATCCGCTGATGTTCAGCAGCAAAACCTGAATTTCGGGTAGTATAGTGTTAGATAAAGTACATTGTTATTTTTTCATTACAATATAGGCTGTTAGTAATTTACCCTCAATTCTTAACGCTTTTTGAATGACAAATCCATTTTTCGTCAACATGCTTTTAAAATCCTGAAAGCTCCATTTGTTCACAACCTTAAATCCACTCAATGAACCAATTACTGTCGCTATAATTTTGCTTCTGGTATTTTCACATGCACAAAGCGTTGGAGCAATAAAAATTCCATTATCTTTCAATACTCTTTTCACTTCGGCTATTGGCTTCTCCGGTTCATAAAGCAAGTGTAATAAATTGGATGCGATCACTACATCAAACGAATTATCCGGGAAAGTCAGGTTATATGAATCCTGAACCTGGAAATCAATATTTTTAATGTTGGAATTTTCTTGTTTTTGCTTAGCAATCTGAATCATTTCGGGCGAAATATCTGTAGCAATAACAGAAGATACTTTTGAGCAGATGGAAAATGGAATAATACCCGTTCCTGTGCCTATATCAAGAACATTCAGAGATGTGTTAAGTTCTGAATCCAGGTTATCAAGAATGGTCTTGTAAGTACTGCTAAAAATTACACTTATGAAAGAATCATAAATTTTCGCGAACTTATCCCAAAATCGCCGCTCTTTGTTCTGCCGGTTATCCATATAAAGATTGTTTATCTGGGTGTAATTTAAAATGTTTGAAGATATTAATACAGGGGACTTTATTTCTTGAATATCGACAAACAAATTTTACAATACTGAGTATTAATGGATTTTTGTTTTTTCGGTCAGGATTCGGTCATAATCTTTCCATGCCAGTTTTATACTTGAAATTAGGATATCAGGATCATCTTTTGGGATCATATAGCCGGAGTTTGAACAGTAGAAGAATTTCCCATATCTGAGAGGCTGAATTAACTCAATTCACCTTTTCATTTTTATACCATTGTTTATTCTGAACACTTTCTTCCGATCATACAATGAAGCCGATTGTTCAGGATTCAGATAATATCCGCCGGCTATAATAAATTAACAGGGATGTCGGGTAAGGCGTTTCTAGTACGTAATTGGTTTAATTTGTTCCTGTTGAAATATAATTTAAACTAAAGAATGCGCTGCCGCCGGAGTTTGCCAAAGTCCATGAACAAGCGGCATTGTAGCGATAGTTTACGGTTATCTTAGCAGCAGTAGCTTTAAAAGCATCAGAAAATGCAAAGGCAGATTTCGTAAAATCTTTTACCTGGAACAAAGAGTCTGCCGTTGAGATTAGAGCATCATTTTTACTTGTAATTACCTGACCCAAAAACGATGTGGCGCAGAGAAAAAGGCTGGGAAGTAACGCTTTTATTTTCATAAAAATACAGTCTAACCAATAGACAGATCTTAAATACGATAGATTGTAAACGAAAAAAATGGATTAGGAGTGACCCCCGATAATTATTCGCATAATTTTGAGATTCAGCACAAAGAACCGTACAATCTGCCATGGGAAAAATTTACGCCAGAAACGGGTATTCCCGGTTGGCATTGGTGGATAGGCTTCGTCTTTATATCCTTTTACTATATTTTTCTTAATCATCTTAATAAGGTTTTAGCGGTTTGGGATTAGGGATTGATCCCTGCAAAATGAGGTTATTCGGGGATAAGCCACCAAAACGGTTTGGCTTTAGCCTTATAAATAAACAAAAAATGCAAGACGAGTTTAATCCAATGGCCGGCAAGACCGGGTTCACCCATGGTATAAGAACTATCGCGACCCCATTGAGGATACTTTTCATAATCTGGTACGATAGGGTATACGGTCATGGAAGCAGCCATGCCGTCACGCAGGCCATAGCCGGATGAAATAATACACGCGGCACCCATTTTGCCCATGGATGCTTTGTGACTAAGCGTCATTCGACCGCTTAGTATACTTTCAGCAATGTTCAGTGCAACAACCTTACCCATAACTCCTGATGGCATGCCTGTACGAGGCGGTGTAGGGAAAATAGCCAGTCCGTTTTTGTTTGTCATAGGTTTTGAAATAGCATGAGGCGGAGCAAATGCAATTCCGGCAGCAAAAATAGTATCGAATTTAGGACTTTGATATACCGATGGCCAATCGGCTACTGACCAGTCTTCGAAGTCTTTAGGCTGGTAATTGGCATCTACCTTCATGAATCCACTTGGCGCAAACAAATCAGCAGTGATATCATTGCCGTCTTTAGCAAATGCTTTAATTCCAACACCTGCAAAAGCCGGTATCAGCATGGCAAAATCGAATTCCTGCTCATGTATTTCTCCATCAAGCGTTTGGTAGTGCGCTTTCCCTTTTTCAAGTTTAGTAATACCGGCGCGCTTAATCCATTTAATACCATACTCGGAAAGAATGGATTCAGTAAATATCTTGGTCGAAGTCATGTATCCGCCTTTTTGTATAAATGCTCCGCCCATCCCAAAATCGCCCACTTCATACTCGTTGGTGAGCCATGTTATTTCAGCCTTATCATTGAGTTTGCGCTTATTTATTTCAAATGCCACATTCAACGCATATTCAAAAGCGGCTCCCTGGCAGGTGGCGGTTGGGTGGCCGGTGCCTATCAGGAAGCGTTGCTTTTCGCCTTTCGCCATTTTGTCGAGAGATTCCTGTAATCTCTCCCATGCATGGCCCGCATGTGTATAGGTGCATACGGATTCACTATATCCTTCGGGACCAAGCCCTTCGGTAGCACCAAAGTTTAATTTTGGACCTGTTGCGTTTACCAGGTAATCATATTCTATTTTGTCAGTCTGACCGGTTTTATCCGCTGAGGTATATTCAATGGCAACAAAGGGTTTCATGTGATCGGCATCTCCTTCCGGGAACAGAGCGGTGGCTTTGGCCTGTTTATAATCAATGCCAAGCTTTTTGTAAACCGGTGCCAACTCAAAGGTGATTTGCTTAGCAGTCATCTGACCAATGCCCACCCAAATATTGGATGGAATCCACTGATACTTTGTATTCGGACTGATCACTATAACTTCGTGATTTCGTCCTAGTTTCCGCTTAAGTATCTGCGCGGAAGTATGCCCGGCAATACCGGCACCCAATACTACTACCTTTGCCATAACTGACTTTTTAGTAAAAGAAGAGAATTTTAAATGCGAAAACTAAATAGCGATATATTTTTCTTTTGGGGTCTTGCAGAAATCACATTTTTCAGTTTCAGTTCCAGCATTATATGTGTTGCCGCATTTTGGGCAAACAAAAAACGATGTAGGAAGTGATGCAACAGCTTCTTTATCAATAGCTTCGAGAGCTTTTTGATAGAACTCCTGATGCTTTTTTTCTGTGTCAAGTGCCCAGGTAAATGAAGTAACGGCATCAGTAACATTTTCATCGTTGGCTGCCTTAATAAAATCAGGATACATGGTTGTAGATTCATATGTTTCACCTTCGATAGCAGCCTGTAAATTTTCTTTAGTAGTTTTTACTTCAAACTTAGGATCGATAGGGTCCATTTTTTCGCCAAGTTTTTCCAATACTTTAAGGTGATTAGCTGCATGAATGCTTTCGGCTTTTGAAGCAGCCTTGAATAACTGAGCTACAGGCATAAATCCTTCTTCAGTGGCTTTTACAGCAAAGGCAGCATATTTTGCGCTTGCGGTGGTTTCACCAATGATGCCGGCTTTCAGGTTATCAATCGTTTTTGGAGATGTTTCTTTAGCGCTCTTTGATTTACATCCTGCCATCAATGCCACTGTTGCCAGAAGCATTGCAAAAATCATTACTTTTTTCATTTTTCTGAATTTAGAGTTAATTGATATTGTTAATTATAATCCAATCATAAAATTAAATACCATTGTTCCACCCAGCATACCAGTATAACCAACCAATATAACGCCAATCAAATAGAGGATGTAAACTCCCAGCGCAGCTTTTGATTCTGCTTTGCCTTTCTGAACCAGGTAAATTCTCAGGATACTGGCGGCAATCATCAAGTACATTGTAATATTTGCAAAGGTTTCATGACGTTCACGAATAACTTCAACACTTCCTGACATGTCTTCGGTAAAGAAATTACCACTCAATACCGCGGCAACAGCTCCGAGCGTACCTGCAAGCATCAGGTAAAAACCTACCTTCGAAAGACAAACTTCTTTTTTGTAAAGCAGGTAGACCGTATCGGCAACAAAACCGACAATCAATAATGCAATCGGGAAATGTACAATTAACGGGTGTAAATGGGCTGTGTTAAACATAATCTGGTTTTTAGGTTATAAGTGATACATATACTATTTTGACGATTTTTAAACAAAACATATATTTCTGGCTAATATACGACAATAAAATAGATATGTTAATAAATCAGTATTTTCATCTTAGTTTTCTTTAAGGTTTGATGACTAACTATAATATGGATCAACTTTAATCTTGATGCTGTAATGGAATGAAACAACAATCCGTTAGTATGATTCTCTGGAAGTTATGGACATAAACTATTTAGAAACATAACTATTCAAAAACCAGCGGTCCTATTTTTTTTATTTTAAATTTATCGGTTGTGAGGTATAGATAAAAAACTTTTCTGTCGTTTGGATAATATTACTTCTATGCTTTTTAACAGCGTTTGAATTATATTTAATAATAAAGTGGTTTAATTCCCCGACCCTCTGGGTCGGAAAGAAAAAAATCAATTTTGATACCTCGAGGCTCTGCCTCGGGGTGATTCATTAAGGTTCACTGATGGATATCGTCCTTAATATTCATTGATTCAACCGAGATGAGAAATTTTATAGTTTCAAATTAGTGCTGAAAGAAAGACTAATTTTGACATTGAAATCCTGAGACAGTTAGCAGAAACAGGAGTACCAATTTAGTAAACCTGAACTCCTGCTTTTAAACCGGTTTAATAGTCCAGTGAAATGGAAATTAATTTATTGGTCAGTGCCATTGTAGCGATTATTGCATTGATAAATCCTGTACATAAAATTTTAGTTATAAGTTCGTTACAGGATCAATTCTCCAATAAGGAATTAAGATACCTCTCCACAAAATCATCGCTTACTGCATTGATAATACTGATTGCATTTTTATTCATGGGACATTTTATCTTCACCTATGTATTTCATATAGAGTTATATGCTTTCAGGGTCACATGCGGGGTTGTTTTGTTTTATAATGGAATTACAGGGTTGCAGAAAGGCAGCTTTCTTCAGCTTGACCAGAATGTGAAGTTAGTTGATCTTTCGGCTGTACCCATTGCGATGCTAATGATAGCGGGACCTGCGACTATCACTGCCGCTGTGACTTTTCCGGAGCACTATGGCAAACTTGTTACAATTATAGCCATTACTATTGCAATAGGAATTAACCTGCTTCTCGTGCTCATCGCGATACGAATTGGTAAGCTGCTGAACAGGTTTAACCTGATGAACGCGCTTATCCGAATCAATGGTTTGATTGTTGCTACCATAGGAGCGCAAATGATCTTTACCGGAATTTCAAATTTTATAACAACTTTGAGAGCATAAAAAAGCATCTGCCTTTTTGACAAGTACAATCAAGAAAAAATAATCGCTTAATCCGGACAAACTACTTAACCTGTTTCATGTGCAGATGAAATAATCTGGTTGAAATACTCTGTGGAAATATAATACGGAGTGGAGGCTACTCCTTCTGCAGTAAGAAGACTGTAAAAGGAACGTAAATGATTGCGGGAGCCTTTTTCGAGGTTGACCAGAACAGACAAAATATCCTGGTTATAAACATCAGCAGCACTAAGGTTGTGAAGGTCATTGATATCAAGATCTACTATGGTTGCTCCACCTTTAAGCGCTACCGTTACCAAGACTTCTCCCAATGTTACAATGTTTGTTCAGAATGCTCGCATATCAGGTTTTACAGTCACTCCTCCAGCCAGCAGGATGAACAGGATTGAATTTCTTTTCAGTTTTTTCTCATTAATATTCTTTTCAGTTTCACAGCCGTCCGGAAGTTTTCAAATTTAAGTGAAAACCCTTCTGAAAGCCTTTGTTTATGTAGATAGATTGAGTTTTAGTTGAGAATTATCTTCGTTAAACAATCTCAACTGGGTTCGTTTTTTTACCTTGTTTGCTT
>CAIRMR010000210.1 GCA_903879715.1 uncultured Bacteroidales bacterium | reverse complement strand
TCCTTACTCCTTACTCCTTACTCCTTACTCCTTACTCCTTACTCCTTACTCCTTACTCCTTACTCCTTACTCCTTACTCCTTACTCCTTACTCCATACTCCACAAAAACAACCACAAAAAAAAAGTACAATTTTTAGGCATACCAAACCATGACAATCTTCTCAAAAGAATTAATACATAAGTTCTCCCTCACTCCTACCCCGTTTTATTACTACGATTTGGAGTTACTGGATCAAACGCTTCAGAGCCTGAAACAGGAATCGGACCGTTATGGTTTTATTGTTCATTACGCGCTGAAAGCCAATGCGAATCCTGCTATTCTGAAAAAAATAAATGCTCTGGGTTTTGGTGCAGATTGTGTGAGTGGGAATGAAGTAGCCAGAGCAGCAGAAACCGGTTTCCCGAATGAGAAAATAGTTTTTGCAGGTGTTGGTAAAAGTGATGAAGAAATCCTTACCGGGCTCAAAAACAATATTCATAGCTTCAATTGCGAAAGCCTGCAGGAACTGGAAATAATAGATCAGCTTGCCGGTGAAATGAATAAAATTGCACCGATTGCCCTGCGTCTGAATCCGAATGTGAGCGCCAATACCCATAAATATATTACTACCGGTCTTGAAGAAAATAAGTTCGGCATTAACCAGTGGGAACTGGATTCCTTAGTTGAAAAATTAAAATCGCTGAAAAACATCAAATTAATAGGTTTGCATTTCCATATTGGTTCGCAGATTACTGACCTGAGCGCGTTTAAATCCTTATGCATCAAGATCAATGAGTTTCAGCAATGGTTCAATAAACAACATATTGCGATTCCTAACCTGAATGTTGGTGGTGGTTTGGGAATTGATTACCACGAACCAGATATGCATTCTATAGTTGATTTTGCATCTTTTTTTAAGCTTTTTCACGATTATCTTGATGTTTATCCCGGGCAAAAAATTCATTTTGAATTAGGACGGGCACTAGTTGCTCAGTGTGGAAGCCTGATTTCAAAGGTACTATATATTAAAAACGGGGTGAATACCAATTTCATGATCCTTGATGCAGGAATGACTGAACTTATCCGACCAGCTTTATACCAGGCATATCATAAAATCGAAAATATATCGAATACTAACGGAGCACCACAACGTTATGATGTGGTTGGACCTATCTGCGAAAGCTCTGATTGCTTTGGAAAAGCTTTGGTTATGCCAACAACTTTGCGTGGCGACCTGATTGCCATCCGGTCAACCGGTGCTTATGGTGAAGTAATGTCATCAAATTACAACCTGAGGGAAAAGGTAGAAGCGTATTATTCGGATAGATTCTAATAATACTTCCCATTTAAAGAGGAAAACCACTTAGGCACTCAGAACACTGAGGAACACTAAGTGGTTTTCTTATCTTCAAATCGAGAGTACATATCCCAATTACAGCATTCTACTTATTTATATTCTTAACTTACAGGAGCAGGGTAAATAGACTTTTTTTCTTAGTGTTTCTTCGTGCTCTCAGTGCCTTAGTGGTTAAAAAAGAAAGGCTCAAAAGAAAGAAAATAACAAATTATCTCCGTGTTCCTCTGTGCCCTCCGTTCCTCCGTGGTTAAACTCTAACCGCAAAAATCTTATTTCTTCAACAACGAAATCTGTTCTTCAATCGTCTTTATCTTTAACTCAGCATCAGCCATTTTGCGGCGTTCAACTTCCACTACTTCGGGCTTTGCATTAGCTACAAACCTTTCGTTCGAAAGTTTCACCATTACACTTTTCAGGAAACCACGCGTATATTCCAATTCGAGGTTAAGTTTTTCAATTTCGGCTTCCTTGTCGATTTTATCACCCAAAGGAATATAAAATTCATTCCCCTTAATCAGGAACGATGCTGCTCCCGTAACTTTTTCGGTAACATATCGGATAGGTGAAAGGTTGCAAAGTTTCTCAATCAGGGAATCAAATAACAAATTAGGAATTTCCTTGCCGGGCTTCAGGATAAAAAGTTCAAGCTGGTCCTTTATCGGGATATTTTTATCCTTACGGATGGATCGTATTGAAGTTACAATTTCCAATGTGTAGGTAAAGTGAGATAGTATTTTCTCATCGTACGATTTTACCTTAGGCATCTGCGATATCATAATGCTGCCTTTGGAATCTTCGTGCAATAAATGCCAGATTTCCTCGGTAATAAATGGCATAAACGGATGCAATACCTGCATGATATCTGAGAACAAACGCACAGTGGCTTTGTATGTCTCCGCGTCGATCGGTTGCTGATAGGCCGGTTTAATCATTTCGAGAAACCAGGAGCAGAAATCATCCCACACCAGTTTATACGCACCCATTAGCGCATCACTCAGGCGATATTTATCGTAATGATCATTAATTTCTGCAAGTGCTTCGTTAAAGCGTGACCTGAACCATGTAACAGATAATGCAGCATACATAGGCTGCTGAAGGGATTTATCCACTTCCCAACCTTTAATCAGGCGAAACGCATTCCATACTTTATTTGAAAAATTTCGTCCCTGCTCGCATAAAGATTCATCGAACGGCAGATCGTTACCGGCAGGTGAAGTAAGCAACATTCCTACACGAACACCATCGGCTCCGTATTGCTCAATCAGTTTAATCGGGTCAGGAGAATTACCCAGGGATTTCGACATTTTGCGTCCAAGCTTATCGCGGACAATGCCTGTTAAATAAACATTTTTGAAAGGAATATCTTTGCGGTATTCCTGACCAGCCATAATCATACGTGCCACCCAGAAGAAAAGAATTTCCGGTGCTGTTACCAGATCGTTGGTCGGATAATAGTATTTAATATCTTCATTTTCAGGATTACGGATTCCATCGAAAACCGAAATCGGCCAAAGCCACGAAGAGAACCATGTATCCAAAACATCCTCATCCTGGCGAAGTTCCGCCAGCGTAATTTTTGGAAATTTAGCCAAAGCTTTCCCCAAAGCTTCTTCCGGCGAACGGGCAACAATGATACTGCCGTCGGGCAGGTAAAAGGCAGGTATACGCTGTCCCCACCAAAGCTGGCGGCTGATACACCAGTCGCGGACGTTTTCCATCCAATGGCGGTAGGTATTTTTGAATTTATCAGGATGAAATTTTACAATTTCGTTGTTAACAACATCAAGCGCAGGCTTGGCCATATCAGCCATTTTCAGGAACCACTGCATCGAAAGTTTTGGTTCAATAGCAACATGTGTTCGCTCGCTGTAACCTACTTTGTTGGTGTATTCCTCAATTTTTACAAGGTTTCCGGAAGCTTCCAAATCTTTAACTATCAGATCGCGGACAGCAAAGCGATCAAGGCCAACATACATTTGTGCTTTTTCGCTCAGTGTTCCGTCCGGGTTGAAAATATCAATGCTTTCGAGATTGTATTTCTGCCCGATCAGATAGTCGTTTACATCATGAGCAGGAGTAATTTTGAGGCAGCCTGTACCAAATTCACGATCAACATATTCATCGCTGATCATAGGAATAGAACGGCCAAGTATTGGAACCAAAACCCGTTTGCCTTCAAGGTGTTTGAAACGTTCATCTTCAGGATGATAACAAACCGCAGTATCACCCAAAATAGTTTCGGGGCGTGTGGTCGCAATAGTTACCCAATCATTTTCCGAACCTTCAACTTTATACCGCAGGTAATAGAGTTTACTCTGAACTTCGCGGAAAATTACTTCTTCGTCCGAAAGTGCTGTCAAAGCAGCCGGATCCCAGTTCACCATCCGGACTCCACGGTATATCAATCCTTTGTTATATAAATCAATAAATACCTGGATTACAGATTCATAACGGGCTTCATCCATAGTAAAACAGGTACGGTCCCAATCGCAGGAAGCTCCTAGTTTTTTAAGCTGTTCCAGAATAATTCCACCATGTTTTTCTTTCCATTCCCAGGCATGCTCCAGGAAGGATTCGCGGGTCAGATCTGATTTCTCAATTCCTTCTTCTTTAAGCTTGGCAACCACTTTTGCTTCAGTAGCAATGGAAGCGTGATCCGTTCCGGGAACCCAGCAGGCATTCTTACCCATCATACGCGCACGGCGGATCAAAACATCCTGTATGGTATTGTTAAGCATATGCCCCATGTGCAACACTCCGGTAACGTTGGGCGGCGGAATTACAATGGTGTATGGTTCCCTGTCATCGGGAAGCGAGCGGAAGTATTTATTATCGAGCCAGAAGCTGTACCATTTATCTTCAATTGATCTGGGATCGTATTTGCTGGGGATTTCCATATGGTAATAAGTGAATTCGTTTTTGAGGGTGCAAAGGTAGGCAAACCGGATGAAATTTTTAAACCGAAATTTTAGTAAATTATGTTAATGAACTCATTGCTATTTTTTATGTAAATAACTATATGCCTGAATGTTGGACATATATAATCAATAAACCTACCAATAAAAAAACCAACATTGCATAATTCTGTATGTTTAGCTCATTTCTCACGTAACAAATTTATATCAGTGTTCTATTCGTTTATGTATATTTGTTGAAGTCATTAAAGACAAGAGAATCATTTATACTTGTGATTCTAATATAGTGAGACACTTCAGTATAAACCAAACTCCTGATACAAATGGAACAAAAACGAAAATTCCACGAACAGGTTGTTCATTATTTTAAAGATAACCGTATCCAGAATACTGTTATCAAAGGCATAGCAGGTTACCTGGTTATAGTCCTGATTTTCGGGATAATATTCTACCTTTTTGATAGTCTGTCGACAAATATTATGGACCCCAACAAAGAGGTTAGTTTGATCGATTATTTATATTTCAGTCTTGTTACGTTTTCAACAATCGGCTACGGCGAGATCATCCCTACAGGACTTTCAGGGAAAATTATTATTATGATTGAATCGTGTATCGGGTTAGCTTATACTCCTTTCTTCGGTGGATACCTGGCATATCTGTTTATTCAACGACCGAAGGATTTTTTCCTGACCGAGAATATTTTTCTGCGTCATCATAACAATAAAATATTTCTTTCGGCAAGGGTTGGAAACATGGGAAAACCTATTGTTGACTGCGAAGCTTCTATCGCAATGTTCCTTATTGAGAACAATGTAAAAAAAACTTTGCTCAAACAACCTTTCACACGGCCTATGGTTGAAATTTCATGGTATATTAACCTGAGGCTGGATGATCCCGAAAATCCAATTCCCTTACAACATCTTAAAACAGTATTGGCAAATCCGGATAACTGCCTTATCCGAATCACCTTTTCGGGTCAGGATGCGGCTTCCGGAAACCTGGTTCATTTGTTCAAGTACTACAAAGTAGAGGATATCAGGCGTGGTGTCAGTTTCCTGGATGTTTATAAGTGGGAAGGAGTTGAAAGAATAATCATCGATTGGAATAATTTCAACAAAACAGCTGAAATAAGTGAGGAACAAAATAGGGAAATTGACCGGCTGTTGATTACTTAATGGAGATATAGTAAATAGTTAATAGAGAAACAGGAAATAGGAAATTTGATGATCAGATTTGCATCACTTTAAAAAAACAATTCATTTAAGCCCTGTAAGCGCGCAATACTAATAAACCGGGGTGGGAGCAGCCCTCGGATACGACAAGCCGAGAAGCACGTAAGCCCTGAAGGGGCGCAATACTAATAAACCGGGGGAGCAGCCCTCGGTTTACAAATAAAACAGTGAGGTGTCCATAACACATAATCAGAAAGTCCAAATACAAAAAAAACAGCTTTTCAAAAACACAAAACATTAAGTATGAAATACATATTCCTTTTATTTTTTTTGATAAATGCATTCTCTTCCTGGAGTCAGCAAGGATATGTCAATCTTTTCAATGGCAAAGACTTAACCGGCTGGACGATTCACGGTACCGAAAAGTGGTATGTCGAAAACGGTGAACTAATCTGCGAAAGCGGCCCGGATAAACAATATGGCTACCTGTCGACTAATAAATCATATTATAATTTCGAACTTACAGTTCAGTTTAAGCTGGAAGCCAATGGAAACAGTGGCGTTTTCATCCGTTCGGGAATTGAGGGAACAAAAATCAGCGGATGGCAGGTAGAAGTTGCGCCTCCGGATCAGTATACAGGAGGAATTTATGAATCGTACGGACGTGGATGGCTCATACAACCGAAACCTGAGGATGAAAAAATGCTGAAAGCTGATGATTGGAATACCATGCTGATACGTGTAAACAACGATGAAATAACTTCGTGGCTTAATGGGAAAGAAATGGTTCACCTGAAAGATGAGAAAATCGGCTCCGGGAAAGGATTCATCGCCTTGCAGATTCATGATGGAGGCGGAATAAAAGTGAGGTGGAAAAACTTACTGATTAAAGAGTTAAAATAGCGCTATGTATATTTATGCAGTGGTTATTACTAATTGTAAATATGCTGCTAAACTTTATTTTACCAAAATCCATGGGAACAAAATGCATATGATTAGTTTTCTCCGACTATATTTTATAATTGTACCCGTTTTTAGTTATACAATTTTATATTTAGCGTCGAAGTTAACATTAAGAGTTTCACTGAATTCTATTACTGAAAACAATTTGCGGAAAACTATTTTTAAAAGTTAACTCGTTGTGCTATTGCTGATAACTCAAATAAAATTATCGGTATTTTTCATTGCACCTATGTTTAAAATCGGGTCATCAGGTATTATAGAGGCCACAAACTAAATAATAAGTTGTATATTTGCAGTTCAATACGAATAAAAATGCATATTTTGAACACAACCCTTTCTTTTCGATTTTTCAAACATCTCCTTGCATCGGGTTGAGAATGGTAATTTTTATCGTGTTAATGATAGCCGTTCTCTGAAAAATCAGGGGACGTTTTTTTTGTAAAAAAGTCAGTAGAAGTACTTAAGGTAAATAATTATGAAGACAGAACGGCCACTAAAGCAAGGATTATACAGACCAGAGTTCGAACACGAGAATTGCGGGATCGGATTTGTTGCACACCTGAAAGGGAATAAATCTCATTCAATTATAACCAAAGGTCTTGAAATTCTGTGCAATATGACTCATCGCGGTGCCGAAGGCTCCGACAGCAAAACCGGGGATGGCGCTGGTGTACTGATCCAGGTTCCTTATAGTTTTTATGTTGATCTGGGTTATATTCTTCCGCCCGAAGGGCAATTTGGAACAGGTCTGGTTTTCTTTCCACAGAATCAGTCAGATGCAGCGAAGTGCAAGGACATCATGGTCAAGATAATCAACGAGGAGGGCGTAAATCTGATCGGATTCCGCGAAGTTCCCCGCGATAGCAGTGTAATCGGTCATATTTCCCGAGCTGCAGAACCGGATATACAGCAAATTTTACTGGGTTCTGATCTTTCACAGGAGGATATGGAGATTAAACTTTATATAATCAGGAAGCGGATCGAAAATGCGGTTCGTGAAACGAACCTGATTCAGAAGAGTTTCTTTTACATCCCAAGCCTTTCAACCAAAGTACTCATATATAAAGGAATGCTTACCTCGCCTCAGCTTGGCGAGTATTTTCTCGATCTGACTGACGAACGTATGCAAAGTGCCATAGCGCTGGTACATTCAAGGTTTAGTACTAATACTTTTCCAAGTTGGGATCTTGCTCAGCCTTTCCGTATGCTCGGGCATAACGGCGAGATAAATACAATTAAAGGTAACCGGTTCTGGATGGAAGCTCGTGAGTCTATTCTTAAATCGGATAAATTAGGAGATCTTTCGCGATTATTTCCGGTTGTTCAACCTGGGATGAGCGATTCCGCTTCCCTGGATAACGTACTGGAATTCCTGGTTATGAGCGGTAAATCGCTGCCTTATGCCATTTCTACCTTGATTCCTGAATCCATAAACCTTAAAAACCCTATTCCAACCAAGTTACGGGATTTCTACCATTATCATTCCTGTTTTATGGAACCATGGGATGGTCCCGCTTCTCTTATACTTTCTGATGGCCGTTACATTGGCGGAACCCTCGACAGGAATGGCTTGCGTCCTTCGAGATATGTAATTACAACCAACGACCTGATGGTTATGGGTTCTGAAACCGGCGTTCAAACCTTTGCTCCGGAAGAAATCAAGGAAAAGGGACGGTTGAAGCCAGGAAAAATGATCATGGTTGATACCCGGGAAGGCAAAATATACTACGATGAAGAACTGAAAGCCAAACTTGCCAACGAATATCCTTACGGAGAATGGATAAAGCAAAACATGGTTAATCTTGAAGAGATTGAAACAGGTGAGCAGGTAAAATCCGATATGGGCGACCAATATGATAAATACCTTACTTCCTTCAATTACTCTATGGAGGATACGGATGTGATTATAAAGGAAATGGCCGCAACAGGCAAAGAACCGATTGGCTCAATGGGCAACGACGTTCCGGTCGCAGTACTTTCGAGAAAGCCATACAGGTTGTTTAATTATTTCAAACAATTGTTTGCCCAGGTTACCAATCCTCCGATAGATCCCATCAGGGAGGAATTGGTAATGACACTCGCCGGATTCATTGGATCCTTGCAACAAAATATTCTGGAAACATCACCCGATCACGTTAAAATGGTACGTTTCCGGAATCCTGTGATAACCAATACCTATTTTAAAGTTGTAAAAAGCCTGAGATATAAAGGATTTTCATCAGCGACTCTTTTATTGCATTTTGATGCTGAAAAGGGTGCCCAGGGATTACAATCCGCTGTTGATCAATTGTGCGTTGATGCCGAAAGAGCCGTGGATGAAGGAAAGAATTACATCATCCTTTCGGACCGCGATATAAATGAAAACACCGCGCCAATACCTTCGTTGCTTGCTGTTTCGGCTGTTCACCATCACCTGATAACTAAACGGAAAAGGATGCAGATCGATATCGTTGTAGAATCGGCTGAACCTCGTGAAGTTATGCATTTTGCTTTGCTTTTCGGATATGGCGCAAGTATTATAAACCCGTATATGAGCTTTGCTGTTATCGATAAACTGGTAAAAGCCAAAGCTATACAGCTAGATTATCAGAAAGCGGAAGAAAATTACGTACATGCTATCAATAAAGGCATTCTCAAGATTATGTCGAAAATGGGTATCTGTACGCTCAGGAGTTATCGCTCATCCCAGATATTCGAAGCGGTTGGCGTTCATCCGGATGTAATTGACAAGTATTTTGCAGGAACGGTTTCAAGAATCGGCGGTATCGGAATGAGTGAAATTGCCGAAGAAGTTCTTATCCCGCACAGGAAAGCATTTGTCGTAGAACAACAACCTGACATTCTTACTGAAGGTGTGTTTTCATACCGTAAACACGGCGAACATCATGCTTGGAATCCAGAAAGCATTGCATTACTTCAATGGAGTACAAGAACAGGTAACTATGCAAAATTTAAAGAATACAGTAACCTTGTAAATGCCAATACAGCCAGCCCGGGATTTATCCGTGGATTGTTAAAAATCAAGAAGGATCCGATTTCCATTGACGAAGTTGAACCTGTTGAAGCTATAATGAAACGGTTTGTCACCGGCGCAATGTCATATGGCTCTATCAGTCGCGAAGCGCATGAAACGCTTGCTATTGCGATGAATCGAATCGGTGGTCGCAGCAATACAGGCGAAGGTGGTGAAGATCCTGCACGTTTTACTCCTCTCGAAAACGGCGACAGTGCCAGGAGCGCAATCAAACAGGTTGCCAGCGGTCGTTTCGGGGTTACAACCGAATACCTTGTAAATGCCGATGAACTACAGATTAAAATTGCGCAAGGCGCAAAACCAGGTGAAGGCGGACAGCTTCCGGGCCATAAAGTGGATCAGATTATTGCCAAAACCAGGTATTCCATTCCAGGAATTACACTTATTTCGCCTCCACCACATCACGATATTTATTCAATCGAAGACCTTTCGCAACTTATTTTTGACCTTAAGAATGTAAATCCCAGGGCAAGGATAAGCGTGAAACTGGTTTCAGAAAGCGGGATCGGTACCATTGCAGCGGGTGTTACCAAAGCAGGCGCTGACCTTATCACAATCAGCGGTTATGAAGGCGGAACAGGTGCAAGCCCAACTTCCTCTATCAAACACGCCGGATTACCACTTGAACTTGGACTTGCCGAAACACAACAGACGCTTGTAATGAATAACCTGCGCCGGAAAGTGATGTTGCAGGCCGACGGACAGTTAAAAAGCGGGAAAGATATTATTATGGCAGCCCTTATGGGTGCCGAGGAATTTGGATTGGCAACTTCCGCGCTTGTTGTTTTAGGCTGTGTGATGATGCGAAAATGCCACCTGAATACTTGTCCGGTTGGTGTAGCTACTCAAAACCCTGAATTGCGCAAACGGTTCCATGGCGAAGCTGATAACCTTGTAACTTTCTTCAGCTTCCTGGCGGAGGAAGTGCGCGAACAGCTTGCGGAACTTGGGTATAAAAAGATGGATGATATCATCGGCCGGTTCGATCTGCTGGAAAGAAACCGTGAAATTGATCACTGGAAAATCAAAAATCTGGATCTCAGCGGTCTGCTGACCTTGCCGAAGGAATCTGCTGTAAACGCTATTCATTGTGTTGATTTACAGGATCATAAAATAGATCATGTACTGGATTTAGAATTGATTTCAGAAGCAGAAAAAGCTATATCGGAAAAAGTCCCTGTAGTAATTGAAAGATCTATACGTAATACCGACCGTACAACCGGTGCCATGCTTTCTGGTAAAATTGCGACACTTTATGGGGCTGAAGGTTTACCTGACGGAACAATTAAATGCAATTTTAACGGATCGGCAGGCCAGAGTTTTGGGGCTTTCCTGATGCCAGGCGTTGAACTTCGTCTTGAAGGTGACTCGAATGATTATCTTGGCAAAGGACTTTCGGGCGGAAGAATTATTGTGGTCCCTCCTACCGGATCAACCTTTGAATCAGACAAAAATATAATCATTGGTAATACAGTGCTTTACGGAGCAACAAAAGGTGAAATCTATATTTCAGGTGTAGCCGGCGAGCGTTTCGGAGTGCGTAACAGCGGTGCAAATGCAGTGGTTGAAGGAGTTGGCAACCATTGCTGTGAATATATGACAGGTGGCCGCGTGGTTGTTCTGGGTACAACCGGAAGCAATTTTGCTGCAGGTATGAGCGGTGGTATCGCTTATGTACTTGACGAAAAAGGTGACTTCGACTATTACTGTAACATGGGAATGGTTGAATTATCACTTGTTGAGGACCGCGTTGATGTTCATGAACTTAATGGACTTATTGCACGCCATTATTACTTTACAAAAAGCAAAAAAGCGAAAATGATCCTTGATAATTTTGAAAAATATCTGCCAATGTTTATCAAAATCATTCCTTACGATTATAAAAAGGTTCTTCACGAACAGAAACTTGAAGAACTCAGGAAGAAAATAGCTGACGTTGAGGTTGATCTTTAAATTGATACGGGTATACACTTTAAAGGATAAAACTGACAAAAAAAAACAAGACCCAAATTCCAAATCCCAAATTCCAAGGAAAAACAAAAGAAAAACGGAGTTCAAAAACTATTAGAATTTTAGATTTGGAATTTGGAGCTTGGAATTTGGAATTTGAAATTTGAAATTTGAAATTTGAAATTTG